>NZ_JAUBSD010000003.1:0-138052 GCF_036704575.1 Microcoleus sp. K5-D4 | reverse complement strand
TGCCCGGTGAGGGTAGCAATGGGTTTTTGGGTTTGCACATTCCATAGTTTGATGGTCTTGTCAAAGCTGGCAGAAGCCAAAGTCAAGCCATCTGGACTAAAGGCGACGTTCCACACCGGATTGCTATGCCCGGTGATGGTAGCAATGGGTTTTTGGCTTTGCAGATGCCACAGTTTGATGGTCTTGTCAAAGCTGGCAGAAGCCAAAGTCAACCCATCGGGACTAAAGGCGACGGAATAGACCTCATTGCTATGCCCGGTGATGGTAGCAATGGGCTTTTGGCTTTTCAGGTGCCACAGTTTGATGGTGTGGTCACGGCTTGCAGAAGCCAAGGTCAAGCCATCTGGACTAAAGGCGACGCTCCACACAGAATTGATATGCCCGGTGAGGGTAGCGATGGACTTTTGGCTTTCCAGGTGCCACAGTTTGATGGTGTGGTCACTGCTTGCAGAAGCCAAAATCAAGCCATCGGGACTCAAGGCGAGGCTCAAGACCGGATTGCTATGCCCGGTGAGGGTAGCGATGAGTTTTTGGCTTTCCAGGTGCCATAGTTTGATGGTGTTGTCGTCACTTGCAGAAGCCAAAGTCAAGCCATCGGGGCTAAAGGCGACGCTTCTGACATAATTGCTATGGCCAGTGAGGGTAGCGATGGGTTCTTGGGTTTGCAGGTTCCACAGTTTGATAGTGTGGTCACTGCTGGCAGAAGCCAAAGTCAAGCCATCGGGACTAAAGGCGACGCTTCTGACAGAATTGCTATGCCCTTCCAAACTATTGCGCTCTTTTACTGCGGACACTGCTTGTTGCAGCGCAGCTATCACTCGTCCTCTAATTTGTTTTGTCGTCTCGGCTGAAGCATCTAGTTTTTTGAATGCTTGCCCTGCCTTTAATGCTTCCAACAGTGCTTGGAATGTCTGTCCTGAACGAAATGATTCATTAGAAAAAGCCGTTTCCTGGATGACATTTGCTAAATTCTGGGCTTGAGTGATTTTATATGTGGCCAATTGCTGTGCTTTAATTAGCGTCTGATTCGCCTCAGTCAAAATTTGATTCGCTTGTCTCTGTGCTTCTAACTCTCGTTCAACTTCCCGCTGTTGGACTTCCCGACTGGCATTTAAAAACTGATAATCCAAATCGCTCAAACTTTTATCTGCGGCCCAAGTTTGAGCATCTTGCAAGGCTTGACCCCGCAACAGTCGCGATTCATCTTGGCAATCAGACTCTATCCAAGCTTTAAAACTTTCGCTGTAAGGGCGGAGTTCCGCTAATTGTTTTTCCACCCAATCCAGGTTAAAAACCGATTGATAAATCCGGTTATAAACTTTAAGTTTGCCAGACTGCTTAACCACCAACCCAGTTAATCGTAGTTCCATTTGTTCGGGACTATCATCAGTCGCTATTTCATTGTGCTGCAAAATTTGCTGATATAGTCCCAATAACCGACTTGCCCGTTGTTCGCTGCGTAAAATGCGATCTCGAATCGTCTTTAAATGCTCTGGCTCATCTTGCCCTTCCCAATTATTAATCACTTTTGCTTGGACTAAACTTTCTACCCACTCAGAGGGATTTTGAAGGTATGTAAAATTTGCACTACCGAGCATTAGTTTACAAAGTTTTTGTGTTAAAAATGGCTGTCCGCCCGTCCAATACAACACCGCTTCTAACAAAGCTTGCGAATTTCCTGCTGCAGTTTCTAACCCCAGTGCCAAAGGTTGGACTTCGGCTAATTGAAACCCCGTTAACTCTATCCCTCGACCAATATTAAACGGAGTTCGTCGCTTATCTTGAATTAAATCTGAGGGAGTAGCTACCCCTAACATCGTAAATGTTAATCGACGATAATCGGGTTTGTCAGCTCGATTATTATAGCAATCACGAATCACAGCAAAAAAATCTTCTATTTTAAAATTTAAGCTGATTAAGCTGTCTGATTCATCGACAAAAATTACTATATTTTCTGAGATATGCTTGAGTAATACTTCTTCAATAAATTTACTAAATCGTTTAACATTCGATAGTAATCTGTTCTGCTCCCACCATTCATCTAAATCAAAAACCTCATACAAATCTAATCGGCTGACGATGCTATCGATCACGCCTGCGTACCACTCTTCTGGCGTAATATCTGAGGTGCCAATTTCTGTGATATCAATACTACTACAAGCGATTCCCTCTGCTTGTAACCGCTGCATTGTCCGCACTCGCAGGGATGATTTTCCCATTTGTCGGGAATTAAGAACATAGCAGAATTCTCCGGCTTTTAAAGCTTGATAAAGTTCTTCATCCGCCTTTCTCGTGACATAAGTTGGGGCGTTTGCAGGCAGGCTCCCTCCAACTTGATATTGATAATCTTTCATAGGTCATTGTTCATTCATAGGTGGAAAATCAGAAAATCAAGGAATTAATTTGTACAGTCGTACAGGTTCAGGAATTCCCTTTAACTGTTGCATACCTAAGTCAATCACATTTAAAGGTAAGTGGGTTTTAACGACTTGATAAACTGTGTCAGAAATACAGATTCCTCCTGGCTCTGCTTTGCCTTCTAAACGAGCCGCTAAATTTACACCAGCCCCCCTGATATCATTATTAAGAAAGAAGATTTCCCCCAAGTGAATACCAATGCGGTGTTGGAGCACATGAGTCGCAGGTAAGGTTGTAGCACCTTCGGCGAGACTTCGCTGTATTTCTAGCGCACAGGCTACTGCTTTTACAGCACTTTCTGGAAAGAAAATTAATAAACCATCGCCCATTTCTTTCAGGACTTTGCCTTGATGTTTAGCGCAGATGCCTCGGATGATGTTGAAATCTCGATTCACTAATTCTAGTGTCAGCTTTTGGTTGGCAACTGATAAAGCGGTGGAATTAACTACATCGGAAAAAATAATAGCTGCTAAATTACTCTCTACGTGCAAGCTTGATTGGTTATTCGTTTGTTGCCCAGCAGTCATCTTCACTTGGGGAGAGGCTAGACGATGGCTAAAATATTGACGATACAAACCACACAATGGCATGACAGCATTTCCCTGAAATTTGATCAACCCCATGCTTCGCAATTTAAAAGCCTCTCCGGTATGAATTTCTACAGGTTGTTCGCTATTAATGACTTGTCTAATTGTTGCTGCTAGTTCTGCATTTTGTTCCAAGTTAACTAAATGCCGTCGTAAATGATCGTAGTAAGGGCCTTCTTCAGTAGGAGCGACTTTTAGCAATCTATCTAAGCTAATTCTCCCTCTGGCAATTTGGTAGAGAGCAACTCTAACTAAATAAGGATGACCGCCCACCATTTCCATCAGATCACAAATCTCTTGATTTGACCAATTTAATCGGTGTCGATTCATTAAATCTGTTACCTGTCTCTGATTGAGTTCATGTAATTCTATGGGCAAGCCCACGTTAAATGGCGACTGATTAATATTGAGAGGAATATAAACTTCTTGAGAGTGAGAAATGACCAACCTCAGCTTTTTCCAAATTTCCTCATTTTTTCCCCGTTCGTGCCAAGCTCGTAATAATCCAAAGAAGTCGGTGGCTATTTCGGAATGCTCAAAAATGCGATCGACTTCATCTAACCCTAAAACAAGAGGCTGCACCGTGTTAGATAATAGATAGCGTTGGAAATACTTCGTGCTTTTATTTTTACTGCCGAGAACGCCTTTCCAATATTCTCCTAACCGGTCTTCTAAATTTAATTCATTGGTGATCTCAGCACAAAACCACTGCAACAATTCATCAAGATTGGTGAGGGAACTGCCATCAGCAGATTGAAAGTTTAAATAAGCCGTTTGATATCCCTGTTCCTTGGCTTGGTATAAAATTCGCTGTACTAAGGAAGTTTTTCCCATTTGCCGGGGGGCTTTGATTCGGATTAAAGCTCCGGGCTTGACAATAGTTTGGTAGCAGTCCGATTCAATGGGAGGTCGATCGATATATAGGGGTGAATCCAAACTCACAGAACCTTCGGGGTTATCTAAGTTGAGCAGAGAAAGGGGAGATGCGGCGATCGATCGCGCATTTTCCAGTACAGGCGACGACTCCTCAACGATATCGCTAACAGAAGCATCGCGCGATCGCCCTGCTGCATCCAACTCAGAAAAATCCGACTTTTTCTTTAATACCGGAGTCAGCTCTTCGGGAATACCTGCCATGCTGATGCTAACGCAACCCAATTTATAGGCAAATTCGATCGACTCTCCCGCCGCCAACGTATCGTAAAAACCTACAGCAAATTCTCGTGCGGCGTTATCTCCCACCGCTTGCTTCATGCCGATCACATAGGGAATGTGACGTGCGATCGCCTCAGCTTGCACTTCTGAATAGCAAGCGTTGAGTATTACGCACTCCACGTACTCCTGAAACGCCTCAAATAAAGCTGCCAAAGCTTTGGTATTTACCAGCTTAATTTGTCCCGCCTCATCTTCCAAGGCTAAACCGCCTTCTCCTGCACCATGCCCAGAGAAATGCACAATCTCTGGTTTATAATCTAATATGGCTCGCTGCATTTCTCTGGGTGTCACCGCCCACTGTTGCTCAAGTTGGAACTTGTCGGCCTTTTTAGAGCGTTGTAACCCCTCTGCAACTTCCTTCGCCTCTTTCTGTAAGTCCACAGGGGTGGTATTTTTGGGGTTGGCTGCCAAAAACAGGATAGTTTTTTTATTTCTAGGCGAAATACTCATTAATGGAACCTTTAGGAGAGGAGATACAGGAGCTTAACGACACTACCTCAGTCAGGGCGAGATATTTCTTGCCTTTATACGGTATTTAACCACAAACATCTTTATTTTTGTTGAGCAGTAAACTGGCAGAAACGATCGCCCTGAGTCAAGCATAACCAATCCACAAGGCGATCGCGACTCTCAACTAATCTTTTAGCTACGTATGCAAGAAGTGCGATCGGCTTCCCCTTTTGCAGTCCTATTTCATAAATATCGAGATTTTTTATATTTTTATTCTCATGCCAGATCCAGGACTTTTTGATGATTATTATTGCCTAAATTAGTACATAAAATCTTCTATACTTCCGCATTTATTTAATACACGCACTCCGAAAAAAACGGGTTTTTTATCAAATCTGTGGATAACAACAATGATTTATTTTAGTTTACTTAAACAATCATTCAATTCCCCTACCAACCATTCTTTCTCAGCTTGCGGCAAAAATAAGCCAAAACAATAGTTACGCGACTTGGCGCGAATCCCGCAAAAAGTCATCGATTTTTTGAGCAATGGCAGATGAATTCCCCTCAACTTTACCCGCTGGATATCTTGAGGGCTGATTTGAATTGGTCTTGGTCTAGTGAATAGATAATAATCAATCCAACACAAGCACATCAAAGCATAAAATACGGTAAATATTATTACAGCTATGATTGATATAAATACAAATAGCGGAAATAATTTACCTAGCCAGTCGGCTACAGTGTATTTAAACAAGCTAACTGTCGAGTCCTGCGGTACGGGTATCACCCCTAGTAATAAGTGGAAAATGGGAAGGAGCAAAGAGCAGGGAAGTAAAACTTTACAAGTCAGATGAATGAAGTGGAAAAACCCTTTGAGTCTGCTAGGTGAACGATCGGGGTGTATATGGATGAATAACCACCGTTTCGCGTCAATTAAAGTAATTCGGGATTGTGGTGAGCGCTTAAACATTTTTTCGGGATTAATCCCGCTTGGCTGTTCCCCTCGCAGCGCTAATAAAGCATCTTTTGCTGATTGAAATCGATCTTCAACTGCGGGTTCAATTATCTGATCTAACCACTCGGCAAACTCTGTAGAAATAGAGACGCGATCGCGGAATTTTACCTTCAGCTTTTGTCTGGGTAAATCCGATGGAAATTTCTGGGTTAACAGGAAAAGCAGCGTTGTTCCTAATCCATACAAATCTGTTGATAATACAGCTTTTCCTCTAAATTGTTCTGGTGCCATGTAACCGTAGGTTCCGACAACGGTACTGCCTCCAGTAACGGTATGATGGTAAGTATTTTGAACTGCGCCAAAATCAACTAGGAAGACTCGCCCATTTTTTTGCAGAATAATATTTTGGGGTTTAATATCTCGGTGGATTGCAGGAGGTAACAGCGATTGCAGATAAGCTAGAATTTCTAGCAATTGATAGGCGATATGACGAACTTGAGCTTCATTTGGTTTCCAGCCATTTTCTATCCACTGTGCGAGAGATTTTCCCGGTGCGAGTTGTTGGGCGATATAAAAACAACGATCTTGGGAAGTATCAACTTGAAAGTAGTCAATGTAGCGAGGAATTCCCGGATGATTCAATCCCGATAAAGTTTTTGCTTCTCGTTCAAATAACTCGATTTTCTTCCATTCAGTAGTCAGACGCAGGAATAAAGCTTTGAGTGCAACTTTTTGATTGCTGTTTAAATCTACAGCAGCATAGGTGATTCCAACTCCGCCCTGTCCTAATTTGCCGAGAATGCGATATCTTTCAGCAATGATTTTTTCCGATTGTTGTAGTGTTTTCATATTTTTGTGCCTGAGTTGATTGTGGATGATTAGTAGGTTGCACCGCGAGATATGAGTATTTTGGCTGCTGCTTCTCCGTCGGGGTTCCAGTTGGTTTCTGCTATCTTTAGGGGCGTGTCGCCATAGCAGTTTGTAGCGTTGATTGTTGCACCTTTCCCAATCAGTAATTTTAAGATTTCTACAGTGCCATAATGTGCGGCTTTGTGCAGGGGAGTTGTGTCACACTTATCTCTATTATTAACATCTGCACCGTTTTTAATTAGCAGTGCAGCAATATCATTGTGTCCGATCGCGATCGCTTGATACAACGGAGTTTGACCGTTCTCATTTCTAACGTTAACCCTTGCGCCATTAGCAATTAGCAGTTCAGCGATATCTTGAGAGCCTTGAGCAACAGCAAGATGCAGGGGAGTTTGAAGCAAGTTATTTTTGGTATTAACGAATGCACCTTTGGCAATGAGTTGTTTGGCTACATCCTCAAGTTTGAAATCTAGAGCGATATGCAGTAAAGTTCTGCCTTCTTTGTCTTCACTATTAACATCTGGGTTTTTACTAATTAGCAGCGCCACTGCATCCTGAAGTTTCAGGTCTACGGCGATATCCAGTGGAGTTTTTCTTTGATAATCTTGGATATTAATTTCTGCACCTTTAGCAATCAGCAATTTTAAGATTTCTACAGTGCCATAATGTGCGGTTTTGTGCAGTGGAGTTCTGCCAGATCCATCTATATTATTGACATCTGTACCGTTGTTAATTAGCAGTGCAGCAATCTCATTGTGTCCGATCGCGATCGCTCGATACAATGGAGTTTGACCGTTCGCATTTCTAGCGTTAACCCTTGCGCCATTAGCAATTAGCAGTTCAGCGATATTTTGATAGCCTCGCTCGACAGCAAGATGCAGGGGAGTTCTTTTTTCACTATCCAGAATCGCCACATTTGCACCGTCTTTAATTAGCTGTTGTACCAACTCCTTAAAACCTATTTTGGCTGCATTATGTAATAAAGCTGTACTCTTGCCATTTCGGGCATTGTCTTCTTTGATGTTAATTTTTGCGCCTGCGGCGAGTAGTATCTTTGCGATCGCCTTCGATCGCGCCGTATGTAGAGGAGTCAAGCCATTTTTGTTTTTGGCATTGACATCCGCACCTTTAGCAATCAGCAACTTGGCCATTTCAGGCGATCGGGCAAAGAACAGAGGAGTTCTATTAAAATATTGACTTCCTGTCCGGGCGTTAATATCTGCACCTTTAGCAATTAGCGTCTGTGCCACTTTTATGTGATCGAACATAGCAGCGATGTGTAATGGGGTACCGCCATGTGTACCCTTAGCGTTGACATCTGCACCTTTGGCAATTAACAATTCTGCCACCTCTTTTGAGCCAGCAAAGTGTAGTAAATTCTGACTGCCTATCCTGCTATTGGCACTAATACCAAGATCCAGATAATGCCTAATAGTGTTAGTATCTCCCTGGCTGGCAGCCTCGACAACTGCATCGGGTGTAAATCCAATCCGGTTGAGGATGGGATATTTAAAGTGATTAAAAACAGCAACAGTAGCAATAGCAGCAATTCCTATTTTGAGGCGCTTTTTCCATTGCGTCGGATTGGATTTAACGTTAACTCTTCGAGGATTGTGAAGAGATTCAAGCGCTTCTTGTGCCGATTCAAAGCGGTTTTCTAAATCTGGCGCGATCGCTTTTTCTAACCAATCGGCAAATGCTGAAGAAATCTGAATTTGAGAGCGAAAATCTTTCTCTAGTATATTTGTTGGTAATTCGGCGGGGGAACGGTGGGTTAGTAAATACAACAATGTCGCTCCTAAACCATATAAATCTGTTGCAGGTACGGCTTGTCCGAGACATTGTTCTGGAGCCATATAACCATAGGTTCCAACTACGGTACTTCCTCGCATTAAAGTATTGTAATAAGTGTTTTGCACTGCTCCAAAATCTACTAAGCAGACTGCCCAGTCTTTTTCTTTGTGGGAATCGATCGGCGATTTGAAAACAATATTTTCTGGTTTAATATCCCGGTGGATCACAGGTGGTATCTGTGAATGGAGATAAACTAAAATCTCCAAAATTTGTGTTGCAATGCGTTGAATTTCAGGTTCACTAGCGTGCCAGCCATTTTCGACTAAACTCGCTAGAGATTGCCCTTGGGCCAGTTCTTGTACTATATAAAAACAACGGTTATCGGGAGTATCGACATAAAAATAATCCAAATAACGCGGAATTCCCGGATGATTCAATTTTGATAAAACATTGGCTTCTCGTTCAAATAGTTCCAGGACTTTCCAGTCATTCATCTTCTGTAAAGACAAAGCTTTGAGTGCGACTCGCTGGTGTGTTTGGAGGTCAACGGCTTCATAAGTTGTGCTACTACCGCCTTCTCCGAGTAGCTTTTTAATTTGATAGTGTTTGACTAAGTTATGGGGAATTTGTTCAACAATATCCATAGCATTATCCTGGGTTCATGAGTACCAACAAACATTTTATACTTGGGTTTTTAAAACCCAAATTTTGAAAAATTTCTGCAATGTAAATTGAGTGTTTGAGTATATTTCAAACAAGTCAATAGAAAAGTCAATGACGGACTCTGTATATTTGCTTAAATTTCAATTACCGTATTTCTATGGAGAGCTTACCCAGAATTTTGGAGTGTCATATCACCTTTGGCGAAAATTTGCGTACGGGATATTGATCGTAATCGAGCCGATAATCATAGCCGGCGCGATCGTAAATGCCTGCAAGCAATTCCGGCAAATTAACAATAGGTTCTACATCTTCTTCGCGCAAAGGAAGTTGTCGGTCTTTTTGAGATGCTAGCCAACGTTCGTAGGCTTCTCTATCGCCACTTTCTCTCTCAGCGCCCTCTGCGTCCTCTGCGGTTAATCAAAAAAATTAGTGATTTTGAATACAATTCCCGACTCAACAGCCGCTCGCACTCCTCAATTTTCGATGCGGATCTAAAATTCACCTAAAGTTCGACGCCCTTTGGCAAAACCCTTCCTAAGATAGAAGTTGGGGGACGATCGGTCTTTTAGCCGATTCAGGAGCAAGAGTCAAGGACTCCATCGAACCCAAATCCAGAGCAGCAAGACAGGGAGGACATCAAAATCATGGTAAACGCGCCGACAGGGGAAGCCCGACTGGGCCCGATGGATCAGGTGCAAGCCTTAGACCGCGATTGCACAACCCTATCTCGTCACGTACTCCAGCAACTTCACAGCTTTTCAGCAGATGCTCAAGATCTCAGCGCCCTGATGAATCGCATCGGGCTGGCGGCAAAGCTGATCGCGAGGCGGCTCAGCAGAGCCGGATTAATGGCAGATGCCTTGGGGTTTACAGGGGCTACGAACGTGCAGGGAGAATCTGTCAAAAAGATGGATATCTATGCCAATGAAGTGTTTATCTCGGTATTCCAGCAAAGCGGACTTGTCTGCCGCTTGGCTTCGGAGGAAATGGAAAAACCCTACTACATTCCCGAAAACTGTCCGATCGGACGCTACAGTCTGCTCTACGACCCCATAGACGGTTCTTCCAATCTTGACATCAATCTCAATGTCGGCTCAATATTCAGCATCCGCAAGCAAGAAGGGGACGATGAAGACGGTTCTGCTTCCGACTTGCTGCAACACGGACACAAACAAATCGCGGCCGGTTATGTACTCTACGGCCCGAGTACCATGCTGGTTTATTCGATCGGTCAGGGTGTTCATTCCTTTACCCTCGATCCCAGTTTGGGCGAGTTCATTCTAGCTAACGAAAACATTAAGGTTCCCGATCGCGGCCCGATTTACAGCGTTAATGAAGGCAACTTCTGGCAGTGGGAGGAATCTTTGAGAGATTACATTCGCTACGTACACCGCAGCGAAGGCTACAGCGCCCGGTACGGCGGGGCTTTGGTGGGAGATTTCCACCGCATTTTATTCCAGGGAGGCGTGTTTTTGTACCCCGGAACGGTGAAAAAGCCGGAAGGCAAATTGCGTTTGCTCTACGAATCGGCTCCCTTGGCGTTTTTGATGGAGCAAGCCGGCGGGCGCGCCAGTACCGGTATTCAAGACATCATGGATGTAGTGCCGACCAAGCTGCACGAGCGATCGCCCTTGATTATCGGCAGTAAAGAGAATGTAGCGATGGTCGAGTCTTTTATTCAAGATCGATCGCGCAATCCTAGAACAGTCCAAGGGTGAAGGAAAAGGGAAGTTCGGCAACGGATTATGTAACGGATGTAACGGATGTCAGAAAGAGGGAAGAGGGAAGTTCGGCAACGGATTATGTAACGGATGTAACGGATGTCAGGAAGAAGGAAGAGGGAAGAGGGTTTTAACTTATAACTTTCGACTCCCAATTACCAATTGCCCATTGCCAATTTTCAATTTTCAATTCCCAATTTCCAAGTCCCAATTAACAGCTATCAAATTGTAGGAGTTACAGTAATGACAGCAACGTCAACGAATCACCTGTTAGAAATCAAAGAAATTGGCCAAAGTATCTGGATGGACAATTTGACTCGCGATCTGATCGAGTCCGGCGAACTCAAACAGATGATTGAAAGTAGGGGACTGCGAGGGATTACATCTAATCCGGCGATTTTCGAGAAAGCGATCGCGGGTAATGTGATTTACGACGCGGATATCGAAGCGGGCATCCGGGCGGGTAAATCTGTCATGGAGATTTACGAATCTCTGGTATTTGAAGATATCCGCAACGCTTGCGACATCTTCGCCCCAGTTTACGCAGAGTCGAAGGGTTTGGACGGCTACATTAGCATTGAAGTGCCACCGACGATCGCCAACGATACAGAAAGTACGATTACCGAAGCCGTGCGCTATTACCAAGCCCTCGGCAAAGAAAACGTGATGATTAAGATTCCGGGAACCGCTGAAGGTTTGCCCGCAGTCGAGCGAGTCATCAGCGAAGGCATTAACGTTAACGTGACTTTGCTGTTCTCGGTTGACAGCTACGTCGAAACCTTCTGGGCTTACATTCGCGGTTTGGAAGCGCGGGTGGCTAAAGGTTTGGATGTGAGCAATATTGCTTCTGTTGCCAGTTTCTTCTTGAGCCGGATCGACATCAATGTCGATGGCAAGATTGACGAGAAACTCAAAAATGTCACAGATATTTCCACAAAAGCTAGACTGGAAGCGGTGAAGGGGAAAGTGGCGATCGCCAATGCGAAGATAGCTTACCAGAAGTATAAAGAGATCGTAGCGAGCGATCGCTGGCAAGCATTAGCGGCTAAAGGAGCGAAAGTGCAGCGCTTGCTGTGGGCTTCCACCAGCACCAAAAACCCCAACTACAGCGATGTGATGTACGTCGATGAATTAATCGGCCCCGACACCGTTAACACTTTGCCACCGAACACCGTTGAAGCTTGTTTCGATCACTGCGATGTCGCACCCCGGATTGAGAACAACGTTGAAGAAGCTTACACCCTGATCGAAAGTCTCAAAGATCCCGACATAGACATCAACTTGGACCAAGTGATGGCAGACTTGCTCATCGACGGGATTGAGAAATTCGTCAATCCGTTCCAATCCCTGATGGATTCCTTGCAAGAGAAAGTCCAGAAGTTGTCACCCGTCGCTTAGGCAGATATCTGTATCCTGAAAGGCAGAAGCATTTAGGAATCGGAGTAGATAATTATTTGGGTTCTTAAAGGCTGAGTTTTAAATCCTCTCTAGGAATTTTGAGATTAATGGGTGTCAGGGTTCCTAGAGAGCAAAATCATCTGCCTCCTCTAGCAGTATTAAGAATCGATTAACTCTCTCACCCAGCAACTAGCAGAAATGACCGCAAACTATCATGGTGTCTTGGCAGGGTTAACATCACTAGAACAAGGAAAATAAATAATGGTAACGCTACTTGAAAATCCACTGCGGGTCGGTTTGCGAAAAGAACGGGTGCCGGAACCACAAATTCTGGTAATCTTCGGAGCTTCTGGGGATCTCACCCAGCGCAAACTGGTACCTGCAATTTATCAGATGAAGCGCGATCGACGCTTGCCACCGGAAACTACCGTGGTGGGAGTAGCCCGCCGCCCTTGGAGTCACGATTACTTCCGAGAGCAAATGCGCGAAGGCATTGAAGAATTTGGCGGCGGCATTGGGAGTGAAGAATTGTGGCAAGATTTCGCTCAAGGTTTGTACTATTGTCCGGGCGACATTGATAACCCCGAAAGCTATCAAAAACTCAAAGCTTTCTTAGCAGAAATCGACGAAGAAAGGAGAACTCGCGGCAATCACATATTTTATCTATCAGTTTCCCCGAACTTTTTCCCAGAAGCAATTAGGCAACTGGGCGATGCTCAAATGCTGGTAGATCCAGTAAAACACCGCTTGGTAATTGAAAAACCCTTCGGTCGCGACTTGAGCTCGGCAAAAGCTCTCAACCGAGTCGTGCAGAAGGTTTGCCAAGAACAGCAAGTTTACCGTATAGACCATTATTTGGGTAAAGAAACTGTTCAGAATTTAATGGTGTTCCGGTTTGCTAACGCGATTTTTGAACCGCTGTGGAATCGGCAATTTGTGGATCACGTACAAATTACAGTTGCAGAAACAGTAGGCGTAGAAGACCGGGCGGGTTACTACGAATCCTCTGGGGCGTTGCGGGATATGCTGCAAAACCACTTGATGCAGATTTTCTGTCTGACGGCGATGGAACCGCCGAACTCGCTCGACGCTGACAGCATCCGCACCGAAAAGATGAAAGTTCTGCAAGCAACTCGCTTGGCAGATTTGAATAACTTGGAGTTCTCAGCGATTCGGGGTCAATATTCCGCAGGTTGGATGAAGGGGAAACCGGTGCCGGGGTATCACGATGAACCGGGGGTTGCTCCCAATTCGACAACGCCGACTTTTGTGGCGATGAAGTTTATGATTGACAACTGGCGCTGGCAGGGAGTGCCTTTCTACCTGCGAACCGGCAAACGGTTGCCGAAAAAAGTTAGCGAAATTGCGATTCAGTTCCGCGAAGTTCCGCTGCTAATATTTCAGTCCGCGGCCCAACAAACTACTCCTAACGTTTTGACTATGCGCGTGCATCCCAACGAGGGGATTTCGCTGAGGTTTGAGGCGAAAATGCCGGGGCCGGATTTGCGGACGCGGACGGTGGATATGGATTTCAGTTACGGTTCTTCCTTTGGGGTGACATCTTCGGATGCTTACGATCGCCTGTTAATTGATTGTATGCTGGGCGACCAAACTTTATTTACCCGTTCTGATGAAGTGGAAGAAGCTTGGCGGGTGGTAACGCCGGCGCTGATGGATTGGGAATCGTCCAACGAACAGGAGTTGGTTCCTAAATACGAAGCGGGTACTTGGGAACCGGCGGAAGCAGAACTGCTAATTAACAGAGACGGTCGCAAGTGGCGCAGACTTTAAGAGTCATTAGTCAGCAGTCTTTAGTTTATTGGTCAGGATTAGCCATTATTGATTAGCTAAAAACCAATGACTAAGAACCAATGACTAATGACTAATAACAAATAACAAAGGAGAAAAGATTTATGACGATGACACCGATGAAAGCTCCGCCTCTGGTTTCGCTGCAAAATCCTAAAGATGTGTCGATCGACCAAATAGAAGCCGAATTGAGTCAAATTTGGGAAAGTTACAGAGAATCTGGTTCAAAGGGCGATTCTCCGATCGCTAGTAGGGCAACAACTTTTACTTTTATAGTCTACGAACCCGAAGAAACTCAGCGGTTATTAGCGGATCTGGGGTTTTACGACGGGCCGGTGGACGGTATTACCGGGCCGATGACGGCATCTAGCATCAGGGCGGCTCAAAAAGCTTACGGGCTGCCGAGAACTGGCAAACCTAACGCTGAATTGCTGGCGACTTTGCGGGAAGAAGTGGCTCGCAAAAATTCAAAAGGCGAGGAGATGGGATCGAGTGGTTTGGGTTCCGGGGGTTCGGGGGTGGCTGATGCGATCGTGGCTGCCAATCCCTGCCGGATTATTGCTCTGTGCCCGACGGCGGGGGAAGATACGGGCGTGCAGGCTCAAGTGGCTGCTTATTGTCCTGTCCACAAGCGCACCACCGGCAATCTGATCTGCTGCGAGTATATTACGCTCCGGGGTACGGAAGCTGCGCTGGAACGGGTGAGCGGCATCGTGACGGCGTTGACGATCCCGGATTTGCCGACGCTGCTGTGGTGGAAGGCGAATCCTGATGCCGATCGAGGTTTGTTCCAGCGGCTGGCGGCAATTAGCAGTTCTGTGATTGTTGACTCTAGCAGCTTTGCCGAGTGTGAAGCGGAATTGCTGTTGATGCAAAGTCTGATCGAAGAGGGAATTCCGATCGCGGATCTGAATTGGCGCCGGCTGGCCGCGTGGCAGGAGTTGGCTGCTGAGGCTTTTGACGCGCCGGAACGTCGCGCTGCGATTCGGGAAATCGATCGGGTGACGATCGATTACGAACAGGACAATTCTACTCAAGCGCTGATGTATTTGGGTTGGCTGGCGAGCCGGCTTCAGTGGCGTCCGGTTGCTTTCAAACAGGAAGAGGGCGATTACCAAATCAAGCGAATTAAATTCGCGGGGCCGGACGAACGGGTTGTAGAAGCGGAGTTGGCTGCTATTCCTACTGCTGATACGGGCGATGTCCCGGGCGATTTGATTGCTCTGCGTTTGAGTTCTACGAACGAGAAGGCTGACTGCGGTACGGTTCTGTGTTCGGAAGTGGGCGGCTGTATGCGGATGGAAACGAAGGGTGGCGCTCAAACCGATCGGTTTAACCAGGTGAGTCCTCTGTTCGATCAGGTGACGGAACAGTTGCTGGGCCAACACTTGCTGAGTTGGGGCCGGGACGTGCTTTACGAAGAAAGTTTGGCAGTAACGGCTCAAATGCTGAAGTTAGCTAAGCGGTAAAAAGAAGTTCGGCAACGGATTGTGTACCGGATGTAACGGATGTAACGGATGGATGGAATCAGGAGCAAGGAGAAAAAAATAAGCAAGACGGATTGAGTTAATATTCAGTGGGGCAGGCAATGTCTGCCCTACTTTTATTCTTCTCTTTTCTTCCTTCGCGCTCTTAGCGTCTTCGCGGTTCGTTAAATAGTTATTATTTGAGCGGTGCGAGAGCAATACTCATAACTTTATCAACTGTCTATTTTTATGAGGAAAGATTGCTTAAATATTGATTGATACAGAAACCGCAGATACAAGGCAGATTAACACAGATAAACGCAGATAATTTCCTAATTAGAAAGTGACGTGGGCAATCTTATCTATTATTTATTTTAACTGACTAGAACTATGGCTTTAGTAATTGCTGGCGAACGCAGCGGTGCGGGAAAGACGACTGTGACGATCGCCCTTTTAGCTTATTTAGTCCGTCGCGGCTTGAATGTTCAATCTTTTAAGGTAGGCCCGGATTACATCGATCCGATGTTTCATGCTTTTGTCACGGGTCGCCCCTGTCGGAATTTAGATGCAATATTAACCTCTGAATCTTATGTAAAAAAGTGTTTTTCTCGTCATATTCAAGATGTCGATTATGCCTTAGTTGAAGGGGTAATGGGTTTATTTGATGGAGTGAGTCGAAAAACTCAGGAATCACGAAGCCACGACACGGATTTTGACACGGATACACGAATTAACTATCGAAAAGAAGAAGGCAATTATGATTTTTCCTTTGCTTCTACGGCTCATGTTGCTTATTTGCTAAATGTGCCGGTATTGTTTGTGATAGATTGCAGCAGGCTCTCTGGTTCTGTGGCTGCGATCGCCCACGGTTTTCGTTCTTTTAACCCTGACCTTAAATTCGCTGGTTTGGTGCTCAATCGGGTGGCGAGCGATCGACATTTGGAGTTGCTTCAAGATGCTCTCAAACCGCTCAATTTACCTATTTTGGGCGTTTTGCGTAGAGATGAGGCTGTTAGTATTCCCGATCGACATTTGGGGCTGATTCCGGCTGAGGAGTTGCCGAATCTTCATGCTGCGATCGATAAATTAGCTGATTTGGCTGCTGTTAGTTTTGACTGGGAGCAACTTTTGCCTTTGTTGGCTGCAACTCGAAATGGGGGGGGTGAGGGGTCTGATCAACTTTTGGGTAGACACAATCTCCCTTCCAAAATTGTAACTAAAAAAGATGATGTTGTCAACAGTTTGGGAAAACAATTTGGAGTGAGGATTGCAGTTGCGCGCGATCGGGCTTTTAATTTTTACTATCAGGATAATCTTGATTTGTTGGAAGAGTTGGGTGCGGAGTTAGTATTTTGGAGTCCCCTTGATGACGCTGTTTTTCCTGACAATGTGCAAGGGTTATATTTTGGTGGTGGTTTTCCCGAGGTGTTTGCTCAAAAATTGAGCGGTAATGTTTTAATTCGGGATGCGGTAAAAAGTGCGATTTTTTCGGGAATGCCGACTTATGCGGAGTGCGGCGGTTTGATGTATTTGTGCGATTCTATTGTAGACTTCGATGGCAATTCTTGGCCAGGGGTGGGAGTGTTGGAAACTGCTGCTGCGATGGGAAAGCGTTTGACCCTGGGATACCGAGAAGCTGTGGCGGTGAGGGATAGTTCGGTGTTAACTGCTCTTGATGAGGTTTGGGGACATGAGTTTCATCGATCGCACTTAACTGTGGAACCGACTAATCCAGTTTATCACAGTTGGAGGTACGGCAAGCGGGGGGAAGTTGAGGCGGTTGCTGAAGGTTGGGGAGTTTGTCAGGTGCACGCTTCTTATTTGCATTTGCATTGGGGTGCTCGGCCTGATATTCCGGCTCGTTTTTTGCAGCAGTGTGCTGATGCGTGATTGTAAGGGTGTTTTGGGCGATCGAGAAAGCGAACTAGATTTTTTTATTTAATTAACCGCAGAGGACACAGAGGGCACAGAGAAGAGATGAGAGAGGGTTTACTGTATTAGAATGTTCATGACGGATCAAGCTAGGGATGTTGGGATTTATGAGCGAATCAATTTCGACTAAGCAGTTGTCCGCACAATGGGTAACACCAGATAATTTTCGGAGTTACGGTCAAGTTATCTTTGCGGCTGTTGATGGCAAGTCTTTCGATGCTGAGGATGCTCAGTTAAGTTTGCAAAATGGTATTCCTAGATTTTACATTATGCGGCTGCACGAGAAAGGTCGCAAGTTTGGCAAAATTACGCGGCACGTTCAATGTACTCAGTGTTTGGGTTCTTTGGAGGGAAAGGATTGGTTGATGGCGGTTGCGCCTCCTGGAGATAGCTATAAACCGAGTTTAGAGGATATGGCTGCTTTTCGGATTCCGGGCAATTGTTTTATTAAGTTAGATGTGGGGACTTGGCACGCTGGGCCTTATTTTGATGCGGATTTTGTGGATTTTTACAATCTGGAGTTGAGCAATACTAATGTGGTTGACCATTTTACCTTTGATTTGGTAAAAAATCACAATCTGGAGTTTGAGATTGTCTGATGTTGGCGATTTGTCGTTGCGCTTTCTGCGGGGTGATTCTCGTTACAGGTTGGTTTTTTGAGTAAGATTTGTTAACCGCAGAGGGCGCAGAGGACGCAGAGGAGGAGAAGGAGGGGGTTGGCAAGTGATTGGGGAATTCTTTTGGTCTTACTAGGCTGAGTAGTAACTAGGAACGATCGCGTTTACAAGTGTTAAATTTAGCTGCAATTGTCATGCCTGAGCAAAAGTATAGCATTGTTCTGCGCCAATGTCGTTTGTTAGGTGTGGGCAACAGTCAAACAGTGGATATCGCTATTGATGGGGACAAAATAGCCGCCGTATCGACGCAGATTTCCGAATTGGGAGAATCCGAAATCGATGTTGGAGGCAAATTAGTCTCTCCCCCGTTTGTGGAGTCGCACATTCATCTAGATTCGGCTTTGACTGCGGGGGAACCGCGATGGAATCAAAGCGGCACTTTGTTCGAGGGAATTCAAATCTGGGGAGAACGAAAGCAAAGTTTAACGCTGGATGATATCAAAAAACGGGCTGTTGAAACTTTAAGGCTGCAAGCGTCTCAAGGGATTTTGTTTGTCAGGAGTCACGCTGATGTTAGCGAACCGACGCTGACTGCTTTGCAAGGAATTTTGGAAGTTCGAGAACAAGTCAAAGATTGGATGACTCTGCAAGTTGTGGCTTTTCCCCAAGACGGGATTTATGGAAGTCCAGAAAATGACAAACTTTTAGAGAAATCTCTGGATATGGGTGCGGATGCTGTGGGCGGGATTCCGCATTATGAGTTGACGCGGGAAGATGGGGTGAAGTCGGTTGATCTAATTTATGAACTTGCTGAAAAATACTAGAGATTAATAGATGTTCACTGCGATGAAATCGATGATGAACAGTCGAGATTTTTGGAAGTTGTAGCAGCTTGTGCGATTAGAAGCGGGGCGGGTTCGCGGGTGACGGCTAGCCACACGACGGCTTTCGGTTCTTATAACAATGCTTATGCTTTTAAGCTGATGGGAAGTTTGGCAAAATCGGGAATTAATTTTATTGCCAATCCTTTAATTAATATCATCCTGCAAGGCCGCGCTGACACTTATCCCAAACGCCGTGGGGTGACGCGAGTTAAGGAGTTGTGGCAACAGGGATTGAATGTGAGTTTTGGTCACGACTGCGTGCAAGATCCTTGGTATAGTTTAGGTACGGGAAATATGTTGGATGTCGCTCATATGGCGGTTCATGTTTGTCAAATGACGGGAATGGCTGAGATTGCGGCTTGTTTTAATATGGTCACTGTCAACGGGGCTAAAACTCTCTATCTGGGAGATGATAATTATGGGATAGATGCCGGTCAACCTGCAAATTTGATTGTCTTGGATGCTGAGGATTGTTATGATGCAATTAGGAGGCGCGCTGCGGTTCGGTATGTGATTTCGCGGGGAAAGTTGCTGGCGGAAACTGAACCTGCTAAAATGAGTTTTTATTCGGTTTGACAAACAATATTTTAATCAGTTAAATTGTGAATCAAGGTGCTATCCCCGATGAGAGTCCGAGAAAATTGCCGGAACAACTTCTGCTGCAAGATGCTAAGGCTGGTAATTGTATAGTAATTCATTGCGGTACAGATAGATTGTTGGGGGATGCACCGAGACTTATTGCTGTTTATGGCGGGAATTCTGAAGATTGGGATAAAATGACAAGTATTGAGGTTTTTGAAATTAATGGAGCTTCCGTACAAGTCCATTGGTTTCGGAACAGTCAGACTCTTCAAGATGTGGAGTTTAAGTTTAAGCGACAGTATCCCAAAACAGCCCCTAAAAATCTGTAGGTAATCAAGTTATGAAAATTCGTTGTATTGCTAAGACTGGTGCATCTCTTCCTGAAACATATATAGATCCGCCACGCGGTTACACTAGAACAGTTGAGTTATCACTAACTATAGGCAAGGAATATGTTGTTTATGCTATCCGAGAATGGAGAGGCACTATTTGGTACTATATTTGTGATGATCATTACAGCTATTATCCTATCCATAATCCGGCACCGCTGTTTGAAGTGGTTGACAGTAGGGTTTCTAAGTATTGGCGGTTTGAACTTTCGCCCAATGGATTGTTAATGATAGCTTTTGAGCAGTGGTTTACTGACCCTTATTTTTATGATAAGCTGACGGATCAGGAAGAGGCGGAGGTGGAGATTTTTGAGAAGGTTAAGGAATTGATGGATGCTGAGGATTTTACTTTGCCTCCGCTGAATGTTGCCGTTGATAAGTTGCGGGAAACTGTCAGTGTTTGAGTTGGGAAAGTTTGCCGAGCACAAATTGTTTCTTTACGACCTTGACTCTCATACCTTCAGGTGGTAGTAAAGAGGAAGAAGCATAATTTTGTAAAAAAAATGGACGACAAACGGGAATCTAATAAGAACTATGAGATACTAGACGGGGATGATGTTTTGTTATTCGATAAAGCTACTTTTTTGGTACGCAGTTTTGAAGAACTCGTCACTAGCAAGTTTATTGAGGTACTTGATATTATTGCAATAAGGGAATCTCGCCATAAATCAATAATTGATTGCCTGAAAGAGCTACGGATTAACGAAGAAATAATAATTAAGGGAGGGGAGATAGACTGGAATTCCCCTCAAGAAGGAATAGATTGTCAAGTTCTCAAAATAGGTTCTAAGGGTTGGCAAAAAGGAAGGCTTCAAATAAAAGTTAAGGAAAATTTACAGTCGGGGGAAACGCAGGTATGTATAAAGTTTTGTCCTGATGAACCACCAGAGCAAAAATCGCCTTTAGATGATATCAGACAATCCGAGGAATACAAAAAACTGAGCAATAACAACTAACAGCCCGATCGCGATTACAATACAATAATCGATCGCACCTATATCTGAACCTTAGATTTTTAACCGCAGATGAGGGCGGATGTACGCAGATGAACGCTGATGTTTTTTTTGGGAGGGACTGATGGTAAATGTAGAAGAATATGTCGATCGCACCGCTGAACTGATAAACTTACCGTTAGACCCGGAACATCGTCCAGGCGTTGTGGTAAACTTCGAGAGGATAGTTGCGATCGCCCGACTCGTTACTGAGTTTCCTTTACCCCCAGAAGTAGAAGTCGCGCCGGTGTTTGAACCTTAGATTTTTAACCGCAGATGAGGGCAGATGAACGCAGATGAACGCAGATGTTTTTTAGATAAGGCTGATGCGGTTGCTACGGCAGCGGCGGTTAAATGTGGTAAGGTTACGGCTACAGTGGCGGTAAATGCTGCTTTGGAACGGATTGCTGTTAAGGATAAAGCTTTTAATTGCTTTACTGCAATCACTGCATCAAGCGCACTCGCAGCAGCCGAAAAAATAGATAATTCTATCGCAAATAACGAAAACCCAGGCCCTTTAGCAGGTGTTCCCTTCGCTGTCAAAAACCTCTTCGATGTCGGCGGAATTACCACCCTAGCAGGGTCAAAAATCAACGCTGACAATCCTCCGGCTACCCAGGACGCAACGGTGGTCGCCCGACTAAAACAAGCCGGGGCTGTCCTCGTAGGTACTCTCAACATGGATGAGTACGCCTACGGTTTTGTGACGGAAAACAGCCACTACGGGCCGACTCGCAATCCCCGCGATACTACGCGCATCGCCGGCGGTTCCAGCGGCGGTTCCGCAGCAGCAGTCGCCGCCGGTTTTGTACCCATCACCCTCGGTTCTGATACTAACGGTTCCATCCGCGTACCGGCTGCTTTGTGCGGTGTCTTTGGGTTTAAGCCTACTTACGGCCGTTTGTCCAGGGCTGGCGCTTATTTATTTTCGGGTAGTTTGGATTGTGTGGGGCCGTTTGGGCGATCGATCAGAGATATGGCGCTGCTGTACGATATCCTGCAAGGCCCTGATTCTCGCGACCCAGTTTGCACTCAACGCCCCCCAGAACTTTGTTCGCCACAGTTAAATCAAGGTATCGAAGGATTGCGAATTGCTGTTGCTGACGGGTATTTCGCCACAGGAACTCAACCGGAAGCAATGGATGCTGTAGAAATAGTTGCTAAAGCCTTGACAAATATATTGAATTGTGATATTAGCACAGAAAAAACAACAAACCCCCCAAAAATAGGGGGGCTTGCAACTGTCACCATACCGGAATCCGATCGCGCCAGGGCTGCGGCATTTATCCTTACCGCTTGCGAGGGGGGAAACTTGCATTTAGACAATTTGCGATCGCGCCCTCAAGACTTCGATCCTGCCACGCGCGATCGCTTTTTAGCGGGAACCCTGATCCCTGCGACTTGGTACTTGCAAGCGCAGAGATTCAGACAGTGGTACCGCGATCGAATTCGCGAAATATTCCAACACACAGACATCATCCTCGCACCCGCAACCCCGATAGCTGCCCCTGAAATTGGCGTCGAGAAAATGGTAATAGCCGGACAAGAAATCTTAGTGCGTCCTAATCTCGGACTGTTCACCCAACCCCTATCATTTATTGGCTTGCCCGTTCTTTGCGTGCCCGTACAGCGGCCCGGCGCTTTGCCCTTGGGGGTACAAATTATTGGTGCTCCCTACAGCGAAGCGGTGATTCTCCGAGTCGCTGCGGTACTAGAATCGCAAGGCATTATATCTGCCGAATCAATTTAGTGCTAATAATTCTAGGGCTTGTTATTGCGGTGAAAGCGTCTCTTAGTCCTTCTGGCAATAGCTTTGCGCTTCTGCTTTTCCAACGGGGTTTCAAAGTGGCGGTGCTTTCTCATGTCGGGGAAAATACCCGCTTTAGAAACTTGTCGCTTAAACCGTCGCAGGGCTGACTCAATCCCTTCATTTTCGCCTATTACAACTTGGGTCATTATTTCTCCTTAGTGTTTGTCAGATCAAGTTTTATCATATCAAGGTTTTTGACCGCGCGACCTGTTGAAGGTCGGGCGATCGGTCAAAACCCCAAAATTATAGCAAATCCGCTGCCATCACCGCTCTTGATTCTTTAGTTTGCACAGCCGGACTTTGTATGTCAAGGCGCGAATTAGATTCGCGCGGTTGAATCAGTTTGGGCTATCAACTGATTTTCCTGCCGCAGGTAAGCTTGAATAAACGGGTCTAATTCGCCGTTCATGACATCTGCGATCGCGGTTGTTTCCACCCCAGTACGCAAATCCTTGACCATTTGGTACGGGTGAAAAACATAATTGCGAATTTGGTTGCCCCAAGCCGCCTCCACCATATCGCCACGAATCTCGGCAATTTCCGAAGCCCGCTGTTCCTTAGCAATCACCAACAGCCTAGCCTTGAGTAATGCCAAAGCTTTTTCCTTGTTTTGCAACTGACTGCGTTCTTCAGTACAGCGGACGGCCAAACCAGTCGGAAGGTGAACGATGCGGACTGCGGTTTCTACCTTGTTAACATTTTGCCCGCCCTTGCCGCCAGCGCGGGAAGTAGTGACTTCCAAATCTTTTTCGGGAATGTCCAACTGTACGGATCGATCGAGAATTGGCATCACTTCAACGCCTGCAAAACTGGTTTGACGCTTGTCGTTAGCGTTAAAAGGCGAAATTCTGACCAAACGGTGAGTGCCTTTTTCCGATCGCATATAACCGTAAGCGTAGCGGCCGACAATTTCCAAAGAAGCAGATTTAATACCTGCTTCCTCTCCCTCGGAAATTTCCATTAAATGTACTTTGTAACCTTGACTTTCCCCCCAGCGGGTGTACATCCGCAGCAGCATTTCTGCCCAATCTTGAGCATCTGTGCCGCCGGCCCCGGCGTTAATCGTCAAAACGGCGCCGCCTTCATCGTAGGGCCCAGATAATAATTGTTGCAGTTCCCACTGGTCGAGTTCGCGGGTTAACTGAGAAAGACTCGATGAGGCTTCTTGGAACAGGGACTCGTCGGCTTCTAACTCCAGCAGTTCTAAAATAGCTTTAGCATCTTCCAAGCTCGTTTGCCAGCCGCGGTATTGGTCTAAATGAGATTTGAAGTCATTGAGTTCTTGGAGGGTTTCTTGAGCTCGATCTTGGTCGTCCCAAAATGCTGGTTGGGCGCAGATTTGCTCTAAGTCTTGAATTTTGGCTGTAAGTGCGGGGATGTCAAAGATAGTCCTGGGTTGTACCCAGTCGATCGGACAATGTTTCGATATTGTGTTTGATGTCTAGAACTTCCACTGTGAGTTCTCCTAGTTGTGGGGTGTATTTTTAAGTTTAGCTGAAATTTCGACATTTCAGCAACTAATCCGTGTATCCGTGTCCAAATCCGTGTCGTGCCTTCCTTCTTATATATACTGCGAACCTGTTGAATTGAAAGTTTTACCGCATTCGTGAGCGCATACGTCCAACCTTTTAGAACAGGAAAAACTTTTTGTGAGGTCTTCGCGAAACCAATCTCTGGCGATCGCATCTTTCACCGATTGAGTTCTGAGAGAATTAAAGCCATTTCCGTACTTTTCAATTAAAGCCAGCATTTGCGGTCTGTAAGTGTGGTTGTAAACAGCGTATTTAGTATGGCTTACCCAACAGCAAGGCCAGAGTTCCGCTTCAAAACTGATGAAAATCTCTTTGCTGGCTTGAGTTTGGCAGCTAATTTCTACATTTCGGTAGTAATTATTTAGGCTACCAAATTTTTCTACAGCTTGGATGAATTGGTCTCCCTGGGGATTTTTATATTGTTCCAATGATGGGGGTTGGAGTTCTTCGCTGGCTGGTTTTGATGGGATAGGCGGAGTTTGAGCTGGTGCTTGAGAGGTTTCGATAGCTATAGCTTGATACCAAGCATAATTTGCTTTTTCTGGTTGCCCCAACTGCGTCAAAACTTTAGCTAAATTGCGATAAGCTCCGGCAAAATTCGGTTTAAGCTCGATCGCCTTTTGGTAATAAGCACTAGCTGGCTGCCACTGTTGCTGTTGAGCATAAAGACTGCCGACATTAGCATAAACTTCTGGAAAATTAGGCTGAATTTTGAGGGCCTTGGCGTAACAATCTGCTGCTGCTTGCATCTTCCCCAAACCTTGAACAGCATTGCCTAAAGTTTTCCATGCTGCTGCAAAATTAGGTTGAATTTTTAGGGCTTGTTGGCTGGCTGCGATCGCCTCTGAGAGCTGTCCTTGTTTCAAACAGTGCTCAGCTTGTTGGTGCAACCCAACAGCCGTCTGTGTTTGATTTTGAGGGGCTGACGCATTATTTGTTGCTGGTTGGTTGGGGCGATCACTCTTAGCCTCTACCTGAGAGTTTTCTGCTTTTTGAGGCTGTTGATTTGCCGACTCTTTGTCATAAATCTCTTTCGCCACGAAACGAGAGGTAGCTTTCGGTACAAACTCGACAAATCCTAGTTGTTGGGCTAAATCCCGCGCTGCTTCTACTTGGTGCTGGTTGTGTTCAAATATCAAGTAATGCCAGACAGCTTTTCCGCCAGCTTGGATAAAGGCATTAACCGACTGCATTATCCTATCCCAGTTGGTATTTTGGCGGTAGATGCTATTAGTATCGGCTAAGCCGTCGATACTAAAAATTACGCGATCGTATTCTCCTGTCATCGCCTTTGCCAGGGCTTGCCACCAGTCTGGATTGCGTCCGCTACCGTTGGTGTACAGGCTGATATGAGGAACTCCCATGCGGTGCAAATATTCGATCGCCGGAATTGTTGTATTGCTAGTCATAGCATCGCCGTAGTTGCCGCACATATACACCAAATCCAACTGAGAGCAAAACTCTTGTGGGAAAATTCTCTCAATATCCTCCATCTTTAATTCCGCCCCCGGCAAAATCGGGTTGCCCGTGCGGGGACACTGCGGGCAAGCTGCATTGCACCTGGAGGTAATTTCTACGCTGACTCTCCTGATATCTTCATATTTTAAGTACATGAGTTTTCCCCAATTAATTTGTGATTAATATTGAAATCGCGATCGACACAATTAGATAGCAATAGTTTTGATTGAGTGATTAAAAATTAAAATTATACCTTATGTCTGTCCGCTGTGAACATGATATAAGTTTTTTGTATGAGGGACAGAGGAGGCGAGGACTACTATCTTGATTCCAAATCTTAATAAAAAAAACCGCGGCCGGATGTCGATCGAGCCGCGGTTTTTTTTAAGCTAAAGTTTCAATTAATCGCGGCTGTTGATAGCAATCAGCAGGCGCAGAATGAAAATGAACAAGTTGATGTAGGTCAAGTACATCGACAGAGCGGCGGGCAAATACTGGTCGTCGCGGTAGCTGCGGGGTAATATGTAAAAATCGACGATCGCAGCGCCGGCAAATATAAACACGCCGATGCCAGAAATGCCAATTTCCAACCAGGTTGGGGTGTAGACGCCAAAGAGAGAGAGCAGAAACTGACCGCCAACGACGACTAACAAAGCAATCACACCTAAACTGATAGTTTTGGTGAGGGCCATGCCGTCTTCTTCAGAAAGGTTGGAGCCAATTTGGCGGGCGGCGATAAAGGTAATGCCGCATCCGAGGGCTGCAAAAGCGATGCCGGAGATGCCGACGCCTTGGGTTCTGAGGGCTGTAAATACCAATCCGCTGAGGGTGTAGCCGGAAAGCAGGCTGTAGGTTGCCAGCAGGGGCAAAGCGGTGTTTTTGTTGCCTTGTTCGGCGGCACCGCGGGCGATGAAGAACAGAATCAATTCTACGACGATCGCGGCGATGAATGTAGGAAAGAAGATCCCGGGATAGTTACGAATCACTCCGAGGCCGCCGTAGGTGCCGACAGCAGTTAAGACAAGTCCGCCGCCCACGAAGGGGAGAGCGTTGGAGATGACGTTCGGGCCTACCAGCGCGTGGTTTTTGGCCTCGCGCACGGCTTCGCGGAAATTGCTAGTGTTACTCACGAGGATTTACCTAATTTTGGCTGAGAATTGCTATCTATCATTTTGACAGCTTTACACTTTGTTTGCAAAATCTGAAAGAGTTTAAAGATTTGATAAAGAATGGGGGTGAAATCACTCCAAAGCAGGGATCGATTGTTTATAATCGACTGCGTACAGGTCTGTGCCGTGTCGCTGTCTCGCACTGTTGCGCGTCGTGGCAAAGCTATAATTGAGTTTAAAGGGCGGGCGCTATCTGCAGCCAGGGGCGAGCTTAAAGTCAATCAAATCGCAGATAGCGAATGTAAATCAATTTTGGATTGGGGATTTACGATTGGGGATTAAGGAGTCTATGCTAGAGGCAGGGGCCACAGTTGACTTTAGGTTTTTGATTTGCAACTTATTTCAAACTAGGGACCTGAAACTTCAATAATCTAAAATCTAAAATCTAAAATCTAAAATCTAAAATCTAAAATCGGTTCCGTTAATTTCTAAGGTAGCTCAGACAGAGGATACCCATAAAATTAATGAATAGATCGAGTTATATCTACAAACTGCTAAAGAGGTAATGTCCAATGCCCACCTTTTTTGATCGCAAATTATTGCCACCTACAGCCGGAATATTATTGGCTGCCGCTGCCGTTATTTCCGGTGGTCAAGCTGCTGTTGCAGCTAATGTCGGAGCCGTTGCTACTGCTTCTTCAGGGCAGGGTTCAGAACATTTGCTGCTGGCTGATAATACCGGTCAACTCCCCCAAGGTACAACTTCTTCAACCCCGAACCGGGGGACGGCAAACCGCGTACCTCTGCCCGTAAGAATTCCTGAGCCTTCGACGGTGGTAGGGTTGGGTTTAGTTGCGGGTTCGCTGGCGCTGACTCGCCGGAGAGTGAGAGTTAAAAATTAGACTTTTTGCCAAAAGTCTAATTTTTGGATTTTTAACCGCAGATAAACGCGGATAAACGCAGATAAATGCGGGTATCAGGATTTTAGCCGATCGCGTCGCGCAGAGCATTTTTAGTCATAGCTGCGATCGACTGTTCGGTAGCTTTGGGCAAGTGATAGTATTTCCCCCCAGAAGTCTTGGCCAATTCCTTCGCAAAGCCAGTCGAAATAAACTTGCTCTCGGTATCAATCACCAGCAACTGCATTCCCAACCCGCGAATTTTGGCAGCAATTTCTAACAATTCCTGCTTAATATCAGGCTTTTCTCCATCTACAATCGGTTCGCCCAAAGAACGAGCCAAAGGAATATTGCCGCGTCCGTCAGTAATGGCGACAATCGCAACTTGACCGATATCTCCAGACTGCCGCGCGTTGACTCCCACCCGCACTGCTTGAGTCAAACCGTGGGCCAGGGGGGAACCGCCTCCGCAGGGCAACCGTTCCAAACGCTTGCGGGCCAAGGCTATCGAGCGAGTCGGCGGTAGCAGCACTTCTGCTTGTTCTCCGCGAAAGGGAATGAGAGCAACTTGGTCGCGGCTTTGATAAGCTTCTGTGAGTAGCTGCATGACTGCACCTTTGGCCGACTGCATCCGGTTGAGGGCCATCGAACCCGAAGCATCGACGACAAATACGACTAAAGCTCCAGCTTTTCTGGCCAAGCGCTTCGCCCGAATGTCTCCCTGCTCCACAAATACACGCTTCTCTCGATTTGTGATTGAGCCGGCGGTGGATTCCTGGTCTGAATTCCTGTCGCGGCGGGCTTTTTGGTAGGGTGCGGCGGCTCTGAGGGTGGCGTCAACGGCGATGCGGCGGACGGGGCCTTTGGGCAATACCGGCTTGACGTAACGGCCTCTATCTTCCGAGAAAATGGTGCTGCGGCTGCCCGATTTGCCTTGGCGGCTGGCGGCTTGGGCGAAGAAAAGCACGCTGGGGTCGAGAATTACGCCTTCGGGGTCGAAGAGAAATTCTTCGGGAATGGTATCTTTTTCTGGTTCTTCTTCAGGTTCCGGGTTGTCTTCATCCTCTTGGTCTTCTTCGTCTTCTTGCTCGTTTTCTGGTTCGTCTTGTTCTTGTTCTGACTGCTTTTGGGGAGGCGGTGGGGGGGGAGGAGGAGGAGAGTTTTCGTCTGGGGGAGTTTGGATGATGGTGGCGCGGGGTACGATGACTAATTCTACGGCGCGGCGCAAATCTTCGGCGTTAACTTCTGTGCGTCCTTCGATGGCGGCGGCGGCTTTGGCGACGCGGACTGCGAATATTTCGGCGCGGTGTCCTTGAACGCCACCCCGGATGGCTTCTTCTACTAGGTAGGCAATTTGTTCGCGTTTAATGCTGACATCTTTGAGCCATTCTCTGGCTAGGATGATTTGGGTTTTGAGGTTGTCGGTGTCTTCGCTGTATTGATTTAAAAATTCTTGGGGAGAGCTGGAGTAGGATAAAGCTTGTTCTACTGCATAGACTCTTTCTTCTATTTCGAGTGCTGCGTCGGCTGAAAGTACGATCGCGATGCGATCGAGCAAATGTTCTCTCAGCGGCCCTTCTTCGGGGTTGTAGGTGGCGATAAATAGAGGTTTGCAGGGGTGTTGGAAGCTAATGCCTTCGCGTTCTATTTGGTTGCGCCCTTCGGTTAATACTGTTAGCAATTGGTTGGAAATGTTGTCATCGAGGAGGTTGATTTCGTCAACATAAAGTACGCCTCGATTTGCTTGGGCTAAGAGCCCGGGTTGAAATACGGTTTGGCCGAATTTTACTGATTGTTCGACATCGACTGAACCTAAAAGTCTGTCTTCAGTGACACCCAAAGGAATTTGAATGAATGGTGTGGGAATTATTTCAGTAGTTAAGGAATTAGTATCGGTGGTGTGGGTATCTTTGCCGCCATTTTCTGGTAACAAGCCTGATGCTTGTTCGGCAAGAATATCATTAGGTTCGGCGTTGCAAAAAGAATCTTTAACAATTTCAATCGGTGGCAGTAAAAAGTGCAATGCGCGGGCCATTACTGATTTTGCTGTGCCGCGGCGGCCTGCGATCGCAACTCCTCCCAATCCGGGATCTACTGCTGCTAACAGCAGGGCTAATTTGATTGCTTCTTGCCCGACTACGGCGGTGAGGGGAAAGGCTGTGGTGGAAGGGCTCAGGTTGGCTGCGGGCATAGGATTTTCGGATGTAAAAATTTGAACTTAATGTTTAGCTTACTTCTTGGAGTATTTTAACTTCTTGCGGCAGAATCACGGTAAAAGTTGAGCCGACTCCTATTTGTGATACTAACTCGATTTTGCCTTGCAGCAGCGTGACGAGCCGCGATACTATTGCTAATCCCAGGCCAGTGCTTTCGGTGGGAAAGAGCTGTTTGCCGGCTTCTCCTGCTTGAAAGAAGGGGTCAAAGATGCGCTTTGTATCTTCGGGGGCGATGCCAATGCCGGTATCTGTAATTGCGATCGCCCACTTTCCGTCTCCAGCAGGGTAGCAACTTAATTCGATGCTACCAGATTCTGTATAGCGAATGGCATTGCTCACCAGGTTGGTCAGAATTTGTTGCAGCCGCTGTGCGTCAGCGATTACTTGTCTTGGGGCGCAGTCGCTGGTAACAGTGAGCTTTAATCCTTTAGCATCAGCAATTGGCTGCATCATTTCTACTACGGTGTTAATTACAGATTGTACATTAGTGGGCCGCAGGTTAAGTTTAATTTTTCCCGCCTCGGCGCGAGAAAGTTCTAGTGTGTCATTAATCATGCGAAGCAAATGTCTGCCGTTACGCAATACTCGCTCGATGTGTTCGATGCCGGGGAGAGTATCTTGGACTTGAGATTGCCATTTTTCTTTTCGCAGAAATAGCTCGGAATAACCAATAATTGAGTTGAGAGGAGTTTTAAGTTCGTGAGCCAAATGGTAGACGTTTTCTTGATGGACGCTGACCAGGCGAGAGAGTTCTTGATTGGTGAGTTGTAACTGAGTTTGGATTTGTTGAAGTTCCTGCAGCCTCTGAGCGACGTAGCTGTTGAAACACTGGGCAATTGCTTCGTCTACTACGGCATCTATCAGCCTAAAAGCTCTGAATACGTCGGCGGTGGTTCCTGCTAGCAATTCTGATTCTAACTGCGAGAATATTACTTGACGCAATAAGTGGTATTCCCGGGCTACTTCGGCAGCATCGTAGCCTTGTTCGGCTCTGAGAAATCCGTGATCTAAACTGGCTTCAATTATTAGTTTTATTTCGCTGTTTTGATATTGGGAAAGCACTGTAGCCATCGCCTCCAGCAGGTGAGGTATGTGATTTTCGATTGCTGAGTGCGGTAAGGCGTCAGCGCTTTCAATTTTCCGATCCTGACGCACTGCTTCAATCCAGTTCTGGACGATAATATCGGTTTTTTCGGCGAGCACTTGGCTGTAGTCCATAATGTCTGCGTGGGGGTTGAGTTTGGCAGAGATTGCCCATGCTTCATTGTAGTTGAGCGATCGCCCGATCGCCATACCAAACTTCGGGCGATCGCGACCCTGCCGAAAGAAGTAGTTTTGAGGTGATTTTTTCCCTGTGCCGGAGAGTTCTTGATGAGCCGCTCCCAGCTTGTTGCTGCCAAAATCAGCACTTAAATTTATTGACAGAAGAGCCAGGAAGTAGTATATTCACTCGAACCGAGACTTTTTAAATTTTAAGTTCTATTATTTTCAGGGGACTAAATGGAAAACGTGCAAGCTGTGATTGCTGCAACAACATTTATATGTGTAATTTTCTTAATAATTACAGAATGGATACACCTCACAGTTGCGGCATTTCTGGGAGCGCTGATTCTGGTTTTTACCCACGTGATGACGTTAAACAACGCGATCGAATATATCGGTCGGAGTCACGCCACGCTGGGCTTATTTTTCGGAGTCATGGTAATGGTGAGAGCCTTTGAGCCTACCAAAGTATTTGAATACTTGGCAACTCAAATTGTGCTTTTGGCTAAAGGCAAAGGCAAAAATCTCTTGCTGGGTATTGTCGCAATTACTACGCCAATTTGTTCGGTTTTGCCCAATGCCACGACAGTCATGCTGCTAGCACCATTAATTCCGCCAATGGCAGAAGAAGTCGGTGTAGATTTTGTGCCGTTACTGATTTTAATGGTATTTGTAGCTAACAGCTCGGGACTGCTGACAATCGTGGGCGATCCGGCGACATTCATTGTCGGCGATGCTATTAACATGAGCTTTACAGATTACCTGGTAAAGTTAAGTTTGGGCGGGGCAATTGCATTAGCAGTGATAGTAGTTATGTTGCCTTGGCTGTTCCGCGAAATTTGGCACAAGAACTTAGACGATTTGGAACATTTGCCGCGCCCAACAATTAATCACCCGCGAGTCTTAGCAGTGGGCGGTGTAATTATAGCTTTCGTGCTGACATTTTTTGTAATAGGAGAGTCACTGCCCGTGCCTATTTCACCGGCAGCCGTTGCTTTGTTGGGGGCTGCTTTGGCAATGCTTTTAGCTCACCATTCCCAAATTGATTCTGTTAATAATATTTTGCGGGATTTAGATTGGAGCACGCTGCTATTTTTTATGTCTATCTTTGTGCTAATTGGCGGTTTAGAAAAAACCGGAGTTATCGCCAGTATATCTGGAATATTAGCAGTAATTTTAGGTAAGAATATTTTTCTGGGTTCTTTAGTTTTGTTATTTTTTGTGGGTTTGATGTCGAGCGTGGTGCCAAATATTCCGTTGGTAGTGGCGATGGTGCCGCTGCTAAAACAGTATGTTGTCAATACCGGACTCGCACCTGCAGAGGTGCTGGCTCCGGATTTTGCAGGGCAGTTTCCACCTGCTGTGCTGCCGCTGTTTTATGCGATGATGTACGGAGCAACTTTAGGCGGAAACGGCACTTTGGTAGGAGCTTCTTCTAATATAGTCGCAGCGGGAATTTCTGAACTGCACGGGCGCCGGATTTCTTTTCAAACTTTTCTGCGTTACGGGCTGCCTGTGATGGCGGTGCAATTAATAACTGCGGCTATTTATGTAACTCTTCGGTTTCTGATTTGAAGAAGTCATTAGTCATTAGTCATTGGGCAGTGGGCAGTGGGCATTGGGCATTGGGCATTGGGCATTAGTTATTGGTCATTAGTCATTAGTTAACAGTCAACAGTCAACAGTTAACAGTAATCTAAACTCCATCCAATTCTAAGGGAAAAATTACAGTGAAGGAGGAGCCAACTCCTACTTGAGAAACTAATTCGATTTTACCTTGCAAGAGCTTGACTAATCGAGCGACAATTGCTAGCCCTAAGCCGGTACTGTCAGGAATGCCAGAACTCAGGGAGTTGTCGGCTCGAAAGTAGGGTTGAAAAATCCGCTCGCAGTCTTCAGGAGCAATACCAATTCCTGTATCTGAGACCGTTACTGTCCAATATTTATCTGGCAAAAGTTCGCTTTTTATTGTAACAGTACCGGCTGTGGTGTAGCGAATGGCGTTGCTGGTTAAGTTTGTGATAATTTGCTGCAAGCGCAAGCAATCTGTCACCACTTGATCGTCTGAGAGATGGCACTCCACAGCTATCTCTAAACCTTTGGCTTTGGCTAAAGGCTCGATTATTTCAACAACCGTGGCGAGTACACCTGGCAGTCTAATTGGAGCTAGCTGTAACTTTATTTGTCCGGCTTCGTACCGCGAAATTTCCAGAGTATCGTTGATCAATCTCAGCAACAGTCTGCCACTGTTGAGGACTCTATCAATATGCCCTATATTGGGAACAGAACCTTTAATTTCGGAATAGTTTTGTTGCTGGCGCAAAAACAAATCTGAGTAGCCGATAATAGAGGTGAGGGGAGTTTTTAATTCGTGAGCTAAGTGAGATAAGTTCTCTTGATTGGCGCGAACTAAGCGAGTCAGTTCTTGATTTGTAAGTTGCAATTGGTTTTGCAAATCCTTGAGTTCTTGGAATCTTTCTTGGGTAAAGGTTTGGAAACATTTAGCAATTACTTCGTCGAGCGCCGTGTCAATTAACCGGTAAGCTCTGCTGACTTCTGCTGCAGAGGCTTTTAACAATTCTGGCTCTAAAGCCTCGAAAGTTACCCAGCGCAGCAAGCGGTATTCCCGCGCAATTTCCTCGGCGTCGTAGCCTTGTTTTGCCCTGAGAGTTCCGTGTTCTAAACTTTTTTCTACGAGTGTGCGAATGTCGCTCTCTTGGGATTGGGAAAGCATAGTTACGATAGCTTGCAGTACCATTGGAATGCTGTCGCGCACGCCATTGTAGGTGAGTTCTTTAGCGGTTTCGAGTTGGTCGTCGGAGCGTACAGCTTCGATCCAGTTTTGTATAATTATGTCGATTCGATCTTGCAGCGCGAGGCTAAAGTCTCTCATGGCTCAAGTAGAGAAATAAGTGGGCGATCGCATTTTATCTCTCTAAGCTAGTTTAATAATTAACTTTTTGAATAGTTTGTCAACTTTTGGGCTTCGCCGATCGCTAATAGCTACTCCTAAAGATCTATTGACAATATAATACGCTCGTGCGAGCTTAAGTTAAATTGGCTTAAAACGTCAAGCCTAATCCTGCAATGCGCGCTCAGACCAAGCCTGTGGCTGGAGCGGAGGAACCAATTTTTGGGGCTAATTTCTACAGAATTAAAAAGCAAAGTTAAAAATTGCTAAATTTGAGTGTAATTTTGGATTTTGAAATCTCAGGAGAAGGACATCTCTCAGTCCTAGCCCGTCAGCTAACTTCGCAGGCATGGAGAAGAGACTGAAAAGCCAAATTTCTGAAAAAGATTGTTTGCCTTCGTCAGTGTCTCAGGTTCGTATTGTTCAAGATTTTTGTACCTGCCCTGACTCTGAAGGAGATTGAAATGTTGATACAGCTTAATTTATCTGCGATCGCACTTGCAGGAGTTGCAACGTGGAAGCGGGTAAAACCCGTTGTCATCCGAGATGCTGTTTTGTTGTCGGCCGCTGGTTTTGACTGCACGGGCGCCGGATTTCTTTTCAAACTTTTCTGCGTTACGGGCTGCCTGTGATGGCGGTGCAATTAATAACTGCGGCTATTTATGTAACTCTTCGGTTTCTGATTTGAATAAGTCATTAGTCATTAGTCATTAGTTGGCAGTCAACAGTCAACAGTCAACAGTCAACAGTCAATAGTTAACAGTAATCTAAACTCCATCCAATTCTAAGGGAAAAATTACAGTGAAAGAGGAGCCAACTCCTACTTCAGAAACTAATTCGATTTTACCTTGCAAGAGGTTCACTAATCGAACGACAATTGCTAGCCCTAAGCCGGTAGTGTCAGGAATGCTAGAACCCAGGGAGCTGTTGGCTCGAAAATAGGGTTGAAAAATCCGATCGCAGTCTTCTGAAGCAATGCCAATTCCTGTATCGCTGATGCAGAGACTCCACTGTTCGTCTGACAATAATTCGGTTTTTATGGTAATAGTACCAGCTTCGGTGTAGCGAATGGCGTTGCTCGTCAAGTTGGTGATAATTTGCTGCAAGCGCAAGTAATCTGTCATAACTTGATCGAGAAGCGGAGTACACTCAACGACGATCTCTAAATTTTTTTCTTTAGCCAAAGGCTCGATTATTTCGACAACAGTGCCGATCGCCGATCGCACATTTGTAGCACTTAGCTGCAATTTTATGCGTCCCGCGTCGTAGCGCGAGATTTCGAGAGTATCGTTAATTAATCTAAGTAAGCGTCTGCCGTTGCTGAGGACTTTATCAATATGTGCCAAATTGGGAACAGAATCTCTAATTGGATAACTGTTTCTTTGGCGCAAAAACAATTCTGAGTAACCAATAATAGAGGTGAGGGGAGTTTTCAATTCGTGAGCTAAGTGAGATAGATTCTCTTGACTGGCGCGAACTAAGCGAGTCAGCTCTTGATTTGTAAGTTGCAAGTGGTTTTGCAACTCCTGTAGTTCTTGGAATCTTGCCTGGGTATAGGTTTGGAAACAATCAGCAATTGCTTCGTCGATAGCACTGTCAATTAAGCGATAAGCTCGGCTCACTTCAGCGCCCGAGCCTTTTACCAATTCTGGCTCTAAAGCATCGAAAATTACCCTCCGCAGCAAGCGGTATTCCCGCGCAATTTCTTGGGCATCGTAACCTTGTTTTGCCCTGACAGTCCCGTGGTCTAAACTTTCTTCTATGACTTTCCCAATGTCACTGTCTTCTGATTGGGACAGCATAGTTACCATCGCTTGCAGTACAATGGGAAGGCTGTCGCGCACGGAAGTGTAGGGGATTTGCTTGGCGGTTTCGATTTTCTCGTCGGCGCGAACAGCTTCGATCCAGTTTTCGGTAATTCTGTCAATTTTATCTTGTAGAGCTTGGCTAAAATCTATCAGGGCTCTTAGATATAAATCAAGTGAACAATCGCATTTTATCTCTCTAGGTTAGTTTAATAATTAACTTTTTGAATAATTGTTGGTCAACTTTTGAACTTCGCCGATCGCTAATAGCTACTCCTAAAGACATATTGACAAAATCAAATGGTCGTGCTAGCTTAATTTAAATTGGCTTAAAACGTCAAGCCTAATTCAGCACTGCGCGATCGAACCAAGCGATCAAACCAAGCCTGTAGCTGGAGCGGAGGAACCAATTTTAGGGGCGAATCTCTACAGAATTATAAAGCAAAGTTAAAAATTGCTAAATTGCCAAATTTAAGTGTAATTTTTGATTTTGAAATCTAAAGAGAAGGACATCTCTCAGTCCTAGCCCGTCAGCTAACTTCGCAGGCATTGAGAAGAGACTGAAAAGCCAAATGTTCTGAAAAAGATTGTTTGGCTTCGTCAGTGTCTCAGGTTGGTATTGTTCAAGATTCTTGTACCTGCCCTGACTCTGAAGGAGATTGAAATGTTCATACAGCTTAATTTATCTGCGATCGCACTTGCAGGAGTTGCAGCGTGGAAGCGTGTAAAACCCGTTGTCATCCGAGATGCTGTTTTGTTACCTGCTGCGGGTTTTTTGGGAATTCTTGGCTTGTGGTGGATTGTTGCCAGCTTCAAAAGCGATTTGATTCCCACTCCCTATCAGGCGTTTATAGCTAATTTAGATTACATATTGCATCCATTTTATCAGCGCGGGCCTGGAGATTTAGGCATTGGCTGGCTGCTGCTAGCGAGTTTGCGACGGGTGTTGGTGGGATTTTTCCTGGGTGCAGCAGTGGCGATTCCCGTGGGATTTACGATCGGGATGTCGAAACCGGCCATGATGGCGCTCAATCCGCTGATTCAAATATTTAAACCGGTGTCGCCGCTAGCGTGGCTGCCGATAGCTTTATCGATTTTTAATTTAGCAGAGCCGTCGGCAATTTTTGTCATATTCATCACGTCTTTGTGGCCGACAATTATCAACACTGCTTTGGGAGTTTCTAGCGTTTCCCAGGATTATCTGGATGTGGCGCAAGTTTTGGAAATGCCCCGCTGGAGGCGGATTACCAAAATAATTTGGCCGGCGAGTTTGCCATACATTTTTACAGGTTTGCGGATTAGTTTGGGGATTGCTTGGCTGGTGATTGTGGCGGTGGAAATGCTGACAGGCGGTGTGGGAATTGGCTTTTTTGTGTGGGATGAGTGGAGCCGTTTAAATCTGAGTTCGGTATTTTTAGCGGTGTTGGTAATTGGCATAACTGGATTGTTGCTCGACGCTGCAGTTGACAAAGTTCAGGAATTGGTAACGCATCGACCGATCATTAATCATTAGTCATTAGTCAGTTGGCAGTTGTTAGGAAAGCAGTTGTCCGTTGTCAACAGTCAACAGTCAACAGTTAACAGTCAACAGTCAACAGTCAACATTTAACAGTCATTAGTCAAATTAAATATGAGTGACAAGTTTTCCAATGAATGGAACCGCCGAGAGTTTTTGCAAGGAATGGGAGCGGCGGCGGCGGGAATGGCTTTATCTGGTTGTGGAATTAGCGCGGATCGATCGGCAAAAGGACTCACAGAAGAAGCCTCAGCCGTAAAGCCGGTTGTCGATTCCCGAACCTTAGAAAAACCAAATTTAACCGTAGGATACGTGCCGGTTAACGATTGTGCACCATTTGCGATCGCCTGGAAAAAAGGCTTTTTCCGCAAATACGGTTTAAACGTCCAACTCAACCGCGAAGCAAGCTGGGCAACCTCCCGCGACGGCGTAATCTTCGGCCGCCTCGACGCCTCCCCAGTCGTATCCGGCGCCGTCACAAACGCCCGAGTTGGCGCCGAAGGAGCGCGCCACGCACCCCTGTGCGCGGCAATGACAATTCACCGCCACGGCAACGCCATGACGATGAACAAAGCTATGTGGGATTCCGGTTTGCGCCCGTGGCACGAATACAACGGCAATTTGGAAGAATTTGGCAAACAATTTCGAGCCTTTTTTGACAGTCAGCCGTCGGAAAACAGGGTTTGGGCAGTGGTTCTGAGTTCTGCTATTTACGAATACTTTGTCCGCTACATATCGGCGGCTGCCGGTGTCGATCCGTTCAAAGAATTTCGGGTAATTATTGTGCCGCCGCCGCAGATGGTAACAAACATCAGGATTGGCGCCATGCAGGCTTACATGGTGGCCGAACCTTGGAATACGCGGGCAATTCAAGGCAATTTGGGAGTGGGTTTTACCTTCGTGCAAGGCAAGGAAGTTTGGCTGGGACACCCCGATCGCCTTTTGGGAGTAATGGAATCATTCATTAACGAAAATCCGAAGACTTATTACTCGCTGGTTAAGGCAATGGTGGAAGCTTGTCAGTATTGCAGCAAGCCGGAAAATCGCAGTGAAATATCGGAGCTGCTGACTGAGCGATCGTTTACGGGGGCGAGACCGAAAAAAGGGGCGATCGACAAATTTACGCGACCGGCAATAGTTGGCGACTACAACTATGGAGGGTTTGACGAAAAAGACCGCACCATACAGTCGGAAGATGCAACTATTTTCTATGACATTCCTAAGAATTTGCCTCAAATACCCGGGAATCATTCAACATTTATGTGGCAGTCTCAGAGTATTTGGTTGATGACTCAAGCCGCTCGCTGGGGACAGATTAAGGAGGTGCCAAAAAATGCTGAGGAATTAGCTAAAAAAGCTTGGAGAACCGACCTTTACCGCAAGATTGTTGCCGAAATGGGGATCGATTGTCCCCAGGAGGATTACCAAGTGGAACCTGCGGAACTTTTTATTGATAAAAAGGCATTCGATCCTAGCGATCCGGTGGGTTATTTGAAGAGTTTTGAAATTCGAGCAAACCGCCCTCAGTCTTTTTTTCAGTCTTAATGTTTGACATCTTGCGCTTTTCCGACCGTCCCCCCAGAGATCAAAGTCCCTGGCTAATAGCTAAAGTCGGTTGAAATAGACTAAAATATTTTAGAAATTACGCAACCGTAAGGAAATCAAATTAACACTTTACTACTTTTTAGGAGAATACCGTGACTCAATACTTTTCTACTTCTCTCGAAGCCAGCAGCCAAGTCCAGAAGAACCATGAATTTCTGGAAATTAACAACTTGTTCAAGGCGTATAAAAGTGCTGACGGTAGCGAATTTAGCGTCTTGGAAAATATCAATTTAAGTATTGGAGAAAACGAATATATTTCGGTAATCGGTCACTCGGGTTGCGGCAAATCAACGCTGCTAAAAATAGTGGCAGGTTTGGAAAAACAGAGCGCGGGAATGGTGACACTGGAAGGAAAAGAAATTCGCAAACCTGGTGCCGATCGCATGATGGTATTTCAGCACTACGGATTGCTGCCTTGGCTGACGGTGCGGGAAAATATTCGGCTGGCAGTTGATGAAGTTTTGCGAAGTCTCAGTCGCCCAGAGAAGATTAGTCTTGTCAACGAACATCTAGCAATGGTAAACTTAACATCGGCAGCCGATAAATATCCAGACGAGATTTCAGGGGGCATGAAACAGCGAGTAGGAATTGCGCGAGCTCTGGCGATTCGACCAAAAATGTTATTAATGGACGAACCGTTTGGAGCGCTGGATGCTCTAACTCGCGGCAAGTTGCAGAAACAGGTGCTGGATATTTGGGAAAATCACAGACAAGCTGCAATGATGATTACTCACGATGTTGATGAAGCTATCTATATGTCCGATCGCATTGTGCTGATGACAAACGGCCCGGCTGCGACGATAGGTGAAATTTTGTCAGTGCCGTTTGCGCGTCCGCGCGATCGCCAAGAATTGCGGGAATCGAAGGAGTATTACGAAATCCGCAACTATGCTTTGAATTTTCTCGATCGCTACTTTACTCAAGACGAATAACACCCGACGGATCGACATAACAATTTACTTAAGAGAGGTTAAGCCTGTGAATCTCAAAACAATGTTAGCGCGTTTTGAAAGTGCATTGGGATACCAAAATTTAGCAGAAGAAATGGTGTTGCTGCCGGAGCCAACCTTACCAGTTTCTAAGAAATCAAAATCCCCAAAACAGGCAAAAACTATCAATTTTATTGTCGGTTACAACAGTTCTCCCCAAAGTCAAATAGCTCTGGATATTACCCTTTGGATGGCGCATCAAACTCGTTTCGTAACAACTAAAGAAGTCACGGTTCAAGTCGTATACGTGATCGACGAATCGCCAAAAAATTACCACGAAGATACTTGCAAAGTTGCTGTAGCAAATGCCTTGGCTGCACAGCAGAAAGTGTCTGATTTAGAGGAAACATTCGCCCTTAGTTGTGCAGCGCCTGCGCTCGCTTTACCAACCGAAATCCCATTGGTATCCCAGCAAAAAAATTGGGTAGATCCGCATTATTTCCAAGCAATTTACGGTCAAAATAATGAGTACGAGGTAGCAGATAAGTTGCTGTGGCAAGCGCGCTGTTTGGCTGAGGAGTGGCGCGGTTTATTCAAAGCTCATTTACGCATCGGGCGGGTTGCTACAGAACTGAGAAATGTGGTTGAATTAGAATCAGCCAACTTACTGTTCTTGGGCTGTGGTTCTGCCAACCATCGGTTGGTTAGGGAACTAGGCAATAATTTTCCCTGCTGCGTACTCGGGATTCCTTCGCCACTCAGCTATCACATGGATGTTCAGCCTGAAGAAAATTTGAGCAAGTTACAGTTGGCGACTACTATACCTGCACGTTAAACTTGTTCGCTCGTTGGGTCAGAATCTAATTATGTAAGTGCGCTAGGCGCACCCTACGACTATAATTCGCGCGCCCAACCTTTTTTGCGTAAGTTCTATATCGATCAAAAATTAAAAATGGTTTTCTCGCTCGAAGTCCTAATTATGAGACAATTAGGACTTTTTTTTGATTGTGGAGATTCTCAAAATTCTAGTCAAGGAAAATTATCGGAACTTATCTGACCGCAGACAATTCGTTAACTAATTTTATCCTTCCCCGGCACACAGAGCGCAGCAGCCGATCGATGGAGCGTTTGTCTTCCTCAGTCAAATTTTCGTCAAAAATAGCAGCCATCAAACCATACCTATCGGCTATAGTAATGTAGCCATTTTGATTCACTTCGGCAAACAGCTCGCCCAAAGCAGATGGAATCAGGTGGACAGGGGTTTGCATAGTAATTGACTCTCTACTCGACGATCGCGCGATCGGGCGTTTTTGCGGTAACAAAAGGCGATCGCACTATAAAAATTTATAGCTGTATTGCCTTTAAACGTGTGACAATAAACAGCAAAATTTGTGAATTAAATCACATTTAAAATTGGCAAATTATGATAAAGCTTGCAGGTGCGTTTTAGGGAAGACCGAGCAACTGCAAACTTGATGTTTTCTAAAGATTGAAAATCACCACTTCCTCCACAGGTTCAGCCAACTCAAACTTAAACACCCGGGAATAGAAATAGAATTCGCCGTCAAGAGTTCTTTTGATATTTTCAGCGCGGCGAAAACCGTGGTGTTCCCCTTCATAAGCAACATAAGCAACCGGCAAACCTTTAGCTTTCAATATTTCTACCATCATTTCCGCTTGATTGGGCGGAACCACTTTATCTTCTAATCCTTGAAAAAAGATAACGGGACAAGATAAACGTTCGGCGGAATGAATAGGCGAACGAGCCACATACAAATCTTTTCTTTCAGGATAAGGCCCGATCAATCCATCCAGATAGCGCGCTTCAAACTTGTGAGTATCCGTGGCCAAAGCTTCCAAATCGCTAACTCCATAATAGCTCGCACCAGCTTTAAACACATCCCGGAAAGTAAGAGCGCACAGAGTAGTGTACCCCCCTGCGCTGCCTCCGGCGATCGCCATTCTTTCGCCCTCAACTAAACCCTTTTGAGCTAAATATTTAGCACCGTTAGCGCAGTCGTCAACATCGACAATTCCCCAACTATTTTGCAGTCTTTTTCTGTATTCTCGGCCGTAACCAGTGCTGCCGCCGTAATTAACATCGAGCACGGCAAAACCGCGACTCGTCCAATATTGAATTTTCAAATTCATGCTGCTAGAAGTAGCAGCAGTGGGGCCGCCGTGACTTTTGACAACAAGCGGCGGCTTTTCACCCGCAGGTGCTGCGAAATCTTGATTTTTCGGAGGATAGAAGAAACCGAAAGCAGTCAAATTGTTTTCCGTGGGGAACTCAATTGGTTCCGGTACAGAAAGATAACCCGGATTGATGCTTAAATTGCTCGATTGGCGCAATATTTCTAGTTTATTTGTTGCTAGATTTAGTTGTACAATAGCTGTAGATTCAGTCGGTGAACCTGCCAGAAAAACAACAGTTTCTCCCCGCCCTTTGACAGACGAAATATCCGTGTAAGGTGTCTCAATTGTTGTCAACTGCTTTGTCGTTAAATCAAGACTCGCTAAATACCACTGGCCATGCTGAGTGTAGGTGCAAATAATTTGGCTTTCCGACACAACGGCATACGTAGACATTCCAAAAACCCACTGAGGAAGTCCGAATTCAGCCGCCATTTCGCACAAGCTGGTTTCTATCTCTGCTTCCCCCTTTACCAAGGAGGGATTGAGGGGGGTTCTAGATTGCCAGCGATAGAAATTCCACCAGTTAGACTTGTCAGAAACAAAATACAAAACTCCATCGGGCGACCATTCCGGTTGAAAAATCGACTCCTCAACCCCGCCAGCAACTAAGTATTTTTCACCTAAAGAACCATCAGCATTAATTTCTGCTACCCACAATTCTGTGCCATCCCACGGCATATTTGGATGGTTCCAACAAATCCAGGAAAGTAGAGAACCGTCAGGACTTAAACGAGGGGAAGCATAAAAATCATTGCCCTGAGTTAAGATTTGAATATCTTCGCCGTTATCTAAATTAATGCTAACAATAGTATTGACAGGTTCGCCCTCACCTGCATGGTCTTCGCGCACGCAAATCAGGCGATTTCTTTGCTTGTCAACTATCGCATCTGCATAGCGAGAATTAGCAGTAGGTGTCAGAGGTTCTGGTTGAGAATTTAATGTTTGAGTATAAATACGTTGGTCGGCAAAATGAGAAAAATAGACAACACCGCCAGCAACTGCAAACGAAGCGCCGCCGTATTCGTTAACGCGAGTGCGAACATTAAAAGGATGCGGTGTCACGTCGCTAATTGTACCGTCAGGAGTGCGCCGCACGAGGACGCTTCTTCCTGCTTCCGAAGGTCTTCCCTCAACCCAATAAATATCATCGCCGTCAATAGCAATTTGTCCGAGTCCGACAGTTCCAGAAACAATTAAATCGGAAGAAATAGGTGATTTCCAAGAGCCGTAAGGTGATACTGTATTCATATAGTTGAGGCAGTTGTGTTTCTCGCACAAAAAAATTAATATTTGTAGTTTACAGTAATTCAGTCACCGGGGAAGCAAAATGTCCAAAAAACTCGTACTAATGGATCACGACGGTGCAGTTGACGACTATCTCTCTGTCGTGTTGCTGATGACAATGGAGGAAGTCGAAACTCTGGGAGTAATTGTAACTCCTGCGGACTGCTACATTCAACCTGCTGTGAGTGCAACGCGCAAAATCCTCGATTTGATGGGGCGTTCAGAAGTGCCAGTGGCGGCGAGTACGGTGCGGGGACTCAACCCATTTCCGGTGTTATTTCGGCGAGATTCCTTTGCAGTCGATCGACTTCCCATTCTAAATGAAAAAGGAACCATTGACACGCCGTTAATATCAGAACCCGGACAAAACTTTATGGTGCGAGTTTTGCAAGATGCAGCCGCACCAGTCACATTAATGGTAACGGGGCCGTTAACAACAGTAGCGCAAGCTTTAGATATCGCGCCAGAAATTGAAAGCAAAATTCAAGAAATTGTCTGGATGGGAGGCGCCCTCAATGTTATCGGCAATGTTAGCAAAGATATGGAACCCGGGCAAGATATGTCGGCGGAATGGAATGCTTACTGGGACCCGATAGCAATCGAGAGAATTTGGCAAACTCAAATTCCCGTTGTCATGTGTCCTTTAGACATCACTAATAATGTACCGCTGACTGTAGAATTTTCCAATCTCTTAGCAAAACAGCGCAAATATCCAATTTCCGATTTAGCAGGACAGTGTTATGCCCTAGCAATATCTCAAGATTACTATTTTTGGGACATTTTGGCAACCGCTTATTTAGCGCATCCCGAATTTTACCAACTGCGAGAATGGGAAACAGAAATTATTACCGAAGGCATCAGCCAAGGACGCACAAAAGTTAAAAGTGGAGGGCGAAAAATTCAAGCAATGGATCAAGTAGACACCGCCACTTTTTACAATTACATACTACAACAGTGGGAAAGGTAAAAATCACCATATCTGCTAGGGACAAGCGAGCAAAATCTCCGTACCAAACCCGCCATGACACGAAGATTTACTTTCTCTTCTCTTCCCTCTCTTCCTCTGCGTCCTCTGCGCCCTCTGCGGTTAAAAAAAATCTCAACTCCCAAATGCAAAATATCAAAAAATGCTGCCACCTCTACCAATCATCCCCTTAGCCCAAACCCCTCCCGCACCTCAAGAAATAGTCCAAATCCAAGAAGTACGACCTCTCCCCGGACAGTTAGACAACATACCAGTATTTAACAGCAATAGTCCAGAAGTAGTGCTGCAAGAAGGAATTTTGCTTTCGACATTTCCCCCGGATGGTAAAAGATTTCCGGCGGCACATTTAAACTTTCCGTTTCAAGGACGTTTCGACATATTTGCCCACCACATAGCCCGCGCACCTTCGCCGGAAGATTTGCGAACCTTATATCAAGGAGTAATTGTTTACAACCCGGGCAATAAACCAGTAAAATTAGATATATTGCAAGCTGCGAGTTATCTCAGCCAACCCGATGCACCTTTTATTGAATTGCCGCCGCAAGTCGATAATTCAAACAGCAATATTTACGCGGGGCCGGGAAGCCGCGCTGTGAATGATATTCTCAGAGGAAGGAGACAGTCAGAGTTTGGGCCTGGGTTAATTATTCCACCGGGAAAAAGCGAACTGTTGATGAATCATCCGATACCCGTTCGGGGATTAGTACCGCCGCTAAACGGTCGATCGACCTTGATGCGGTTGCGGAGCGATGGTATAGTCTATGTTGCCAGTCTGGCGATGTTTGCCCGACTTGACCCAGAGGAAAACGCACAGGGAAACGAGCGATCGCCCAACTTAGCAGAATGGCAAAACTTATTAGACAATGGTAATATAGCCGGGCCGCGCGATCGACCTCCCACACCGCCAGAAATCACCGAAGGTCAACTAATTTACGGCCGAGTTGCCGGTGTAGCATTAGGTTCACAATGGCGAGCACTTCTCTCAGACAACCCCGCCACCTCAAACCTAGCAATTCCCCAACCCGGAACAGCATTTTCCTATCCATTAAGCAGCCTCCCGCGCGGAATGCTGGGCACAAATCAAGTGCAAAGTGCGAGGATGCTAGTCCGCTACCCAGATACAGCATACCGCGCCCACGGCAATTACGGAATTCAATACAGTCTCAGCTTGCCGCTGTACAATTTTACCAGCAAAAATCAAACTGTAACTGTCGCAATTCAAACTCCAATTAAGACAGACAAATTAACTTCAGGTGGACTTAATTTTTTAGAACCTCCGGCACCTCAAACTTTTTTTAGGGGGACGGTTCGAGTGCGCTATACTGATGACAGTAAAGTGCCTCAAACTCGCTACGTGCATTTAGTCCAGCGGCGGGGACAGCAGGGGGAACCTTTAGTAAAATTAGAGATGAAATCGGGAGAAAAACGACTGGTAGAAGTAGATTTTATTTATCCGCCAGATGCGTCGCCGCCGCAAGTTTTGACAGTGAAAACAAATTAAATTCTAGCGGCTGCTACGGGTAGGCAGACGGCTACAAAAACAATGCGTAATTAACCAGATTTGATATTAGTTTCGCGTGGCGCCAACTTGGTTGGTGTCTAGTCGGTATTGGCAAAAAACAAGATGAACTTCTCAAAAAGATTCTGGGTAATTGCTTGCTTTGTGTACGTTTTAATTCTTGTCAGTATCATGCTTTTAGCAGGTACGGGGAAATTAGTCAACTTTCCTCTCGCTCATCCGCCTTATGACAAACTCGGTCACTTTATTTTGTACGGAATAGCATCTTTTTTGTGCCATAGAGCAACTGGCAAAAAAAATATCAATTTGTTTAATTATTCAATTCCTTTCGGGCCCGCAATTTTTACTATGTTCACTGCGGCAGAAGAAATGCTGCAAGCCATTTTACCAAATCGTACTGCTAGTATTGAAGATTTTTTATATAGTTTTTGCGGGATTGCAGTTTTTTATTGGATTGGAGAAGTTTGGGATAGAACAAAAGGGCATTGATGATATAGAAGGAAGTTCGGCAACGGATTCCGCAACGGATGTCAGGAAGAAGGAAGTTCGGCAACGGATTCTGCAACGGATGTAAAGGATAGAAGGAAGAAGGAAGTTCGGCAATGAGCACTGTACAAGATGTAACGGATGTCAGGAAGAAGGAAGTTCGGCAACGGATTCTGCAACGGATGTAACGGATGTCAGGAAGAAGGAAGTTCGGCAACGAGCACTGTACAAGATGTAAGGGATGTCAGGAAGAAAGAAGAAGGAAGTTTTTAGAGTGCACAATCCGAACCTGTTGACGAGTGTCAGCCACTTTTTTTACTGGTGACTCTGCCCGCACGGATCAAGAGATATGGGTAGCAGAAACGGGAGCAACTGTCAATATGCTGGCTGCTGCTGCAGTTAAAAAGTGATTTTTTTGAACTCATTTAACATTAGCAATTAACCGGGATTTCCAATCTGAACAATGTATTGGAGAGCGTTTAATCACTCTCTTCCAAAAAGGTTTGTACTCGACCGCTTGGTCGCAAAACAACTCTAATTTTCGGGTTTTTGCCATTAGAAACGGCAGAAACAAACGGCTCGCCGACTAATGGCATATTAGCTTGCTCGATATAATCTGCTGCTGCTTTTCCCATCGGCACAATACTTTGAACTGACCCATTTTCATCGATCAGCACGCTGTATTCCAAAGTTTGTTCCATTCCTTCTGGAGGCTTCCAGCGTTCCTCAAAGTAAGTTCTAGCTTCTGAAACTTGAGGAATTGTATCAAATAAAGTGCGGTTTTTTTGGCTTGCCGCAGCCTGGTTGTTGTCCTCGGACTCGGTGGTTGGTTGAGCGTCCTCAAGCGGTGGGAGTTCGGTACTGGCGGGGGGGACAATCGGCTCGATGGGGCTGGGGAAGGGCTGTGGCGGGGGAACGGGAAATCGGGAAGCCGACAGGGAGGGCGGCAGGGGGGGCGGTACGGCGGGAGCTAGTCTCGGCGGTAGGGGGGGCAGCACGTAGGGTACTGGTGCGGGTGCTTGGGGGGCGGAAATGGGCGGTTCTTCGGGGGCGGGAATAGTGATTGTTTGCCCTTGAGGGAAAGCTGGGGCGCTCTGTGGGGCGCTGGCTGCGCTGCCGTTGGGGGGAAATAGCAGGGCTGGCTGCTGGATGGGGCTGGGTTTGTTTGTGGGGGGAGTTGGGGCGAGGGCTATGGGGGGCAAGCTGGGGCTGGGGGAGGCGGCGGTGTTGATGGGCGGGGGCGGCAGGGGCGGTAAAGTGGGTGTGGCGGCGGGTGTTGGTGCTGGGGGTGTCGGTAGGGCGGCAACAGGACTGGGGGAGACGCCGGCAGCTAACTGGGGGTTTCCTGGATCGGGGGCTGTGGCGGTTTGGGGGGAGGTGGCGGATCGATCGAGCAGTTTGATAATTCCTGTCGTCAGGCCCGCGCTGGCGACCATCATTGCTGCCACCTTGAGCCAGGGCGACGACAGCGGCCGTCGGGGTTCGCGGTTGAGGTTGGGAAGCGCCATCACTTCGGCGGCGCAGTCATCTAGTGCTGTGGCCAAGTCAAACAGTTGCAGGGTGCTCAAGGGAACTACTGGCCCGGATTCTACGGCGCTCAAAGAGCCTAAAAACAAGTTGTGGGCAAGCAAGCCGCGGGGTTCTAAGCGGGGGGGAACCGGAAGGTAGGAGGTTGGGAGAGAGTAGGGGTTTGAGGTTGCTAGTTCGGAAGTGTTGACGGATCGATCGAATATGACGGCGTTACGCGCGACTTCTGGCGAGTCTGATCCCGCAGGGATACGGCCTGTTTGAGATGTGAGGTTGTTTTCCCAATCGCGGGCTTCGCCGAGCAAGTTTTGGACGTAGTTGCTGACAGCTTCGTGGAGGGTTTCGAGTTGAATTCGATCGCCCCTGAGAGTAACGTGTTGGGTATCTGGCAGCCTGGGGTCGTCGAGTCGCAGCTCGAAACTTAAAGATTTAAACACCGGTTGGCCCGCCCAGCGAGATAGAGGCGAACTTTTGGCTGTAATTTCCAGCGTGCAAGTGGGGGGCGTGTACCGTTTGAGAACCATAGCAGAAAGTCTGTTGACTGTGGACTGTGGACTGTTGACTGGTGAGTGTAGACTGTTGACTGTGGTTTAATTCTTAGAGCCGAAAGTCTGTTGACTACTGACTACTGACTACTGAGTGTTGGTTAATTTTTAGCACGGTCTAGAAGAGCCAGCCAGAGGCGGCGGTGGCCACCGGGACTGCTGTAAAACAGCAAATCGATCAGGAGTTTGAGGGCCAAATCAGTCAACTCTCGGGCCGATAAATTTTCTGCATCTTCCATGCGCGAGCCATAAGTGTTGCTGAACCTGTCAATATAATCTCCCAGCAAAGCGATGGTGTGAGGTTCGCGGTTTTGCTCTGCCATTTGTTCGAGCAAAGCAACAGCCCGGCGGATTAAAGCTTGGTGCTGTTTTGCCAAATGACAGCTTATCAAAACGAGCGATCGAGCTTCCTCCACATCGAGTTTTTTGCGCCCTCCCTGACCTTTCCGCAGCGGGTTAGATTGGCGCAGCCGCCACAAAGCTACCCGATCGGCTACCATTGGCTCTAAATTCAGTTCGGCTGCTACCTTGAGCATCGCCTCGGAGCCAATTTCTGCCAGTGCTTCTAGGGCTAGCAGCACTAAATCCAGTTGGGCTTTAATGTTGTCCAACTGGGTAGGTTCTGGTGCTTTTTGGGTCAATTCTTCCCAGTTGGGAGATGGGCCCGTTTCGTTTGTGGGAGCGGAGGACTTTACGGTCGAGCGCATGGCTTCAGCACGGGAAATTAAGACTGGTTGAGGCAGGATATCAAACAGTATGCACTGATTAAAGCTTTTGGGCCTGTGGGCAACAGCACATCTGTTAAGTTGTCTCCATAGCTCGTTGCTTTGATTCCGGCAATCCTAACTGTTGGACGGAGTTGCGGGCTAAAAGTTGCGGCTTCAAGTTCGATCGATCGCAATCCGCAAAACCCAGAGATTTTTACTTCTAACCATCCTACGCCGCAGAGCGACCGAAATCAAATCAGTGCTTTGAAACTATCGGGACTTATATCAATGCAAAGATCCTAGCGCTCTCGAATGCTACTTATAGTCTGTCGCTACTTATAGTCTGTCAGATTATAGTTGTCATTGCTTCATCTGGCGCCATCTATGGATATTACGGAGCAATTTGGTAAAAAAGTTAGACATTTCAGAAAGCTCAGAAATCTTTCCCAAGATCAGCTTGCAGAACTATCTGAATTACATCGCACCTATATTGGTTCAGTTGAACGAGGTGAAAGGAATATAACGCTACTTAATGCCAGCAAAATAGCCAAGGCATTATCAGTTAGTCTAGCCGATCTGGTAATTGATGATGACTGAAAGAAGACTAGAGCAAATTTTAGCAAGATACCAAAACTCATTTACCGATAAAATTTATGCAGAAGAGAATGAAGAACACGATATTTTAATGGATGTGTTTTGTATTTCTCCAATAATAAAAAAAGAAAATAGGCAATATTGGGGACGTGAGTTAGGTATGTGTTGGCAATTGTTAGTTACTGAAACGTGTAAAACATATTGCAGTAGCTTTCAGCCAGCATTTAAAGTTGGAAGCGATGAGCCGTGCGATCTGATTGTTGATGGGTACGCAATAGATACAAAATATCGTATTGGTTCAGGAGACTCTGGAACACTGAAAAAGTTCAAATCTTATGGCCCACTACTTCGTACTTATAATTACGAACCCGTATTTTTAATTCTCAGACAAGATAATTTGCCCGCAGCTATTACAGCGTGCCAAGTAGGGACTTGGAAAGTCTACACTGGGGACAATTCGTTTGAGTTCATAAAAACAATAAGCGGGTTTGATTTAAAGTCATTTCTTATTGAAAAAGTGGGAGAATTCCCTGTATACCGCTGAAACTATCAAGGCGCTTGTTGATAATCTCTATGTAGTCAGGTACTATTTCAATGCCAATATACCTAATGCCAAATTCTTGCGCCGCCAGCAATGTGGTTCCAGATCCTGCGAAAGGATCGATTAGAATAGAATTTTCCAAACGCGGTACAAATATTTCGACCAGCTTTCTCATTAGAGCGATTGGTTTAACGGTGCAATGGACGTTAAACTCCTCGGTTTTCTCACGCTGTATACCTTCTAAAATATTTGACTGAAAACCACCAAACTGATCTTTAGTATAAAATAGACCAGTACCATACTCCTGTAGAGTTTCCAAGTAATTATTGACCAGTGGTTTTTGAAGTACGCAGATTGCTTCCCATTCATTCCTCAAACAACTGTGCCAACCATCCCATTGTTCAGAATTTTCATATCCTTTCTTCTCTAACTGTTGTTTGATATTGACACCTTTAGGGATACCACTCGATCTTTTATAAACAAGAATATCTCTCGCATAGAAACCAGCACTTTCAAGTGCTACTTGTACGTGAGCAACAGTCCGCGTGCTGTTGAAAACTAAAACTGTCGCACCCGGTTTGCAGATCCGAAAAAGCTGCTCGCCCCACTCAAAGCACCACTTTTCATAATCCAGAGTGTTGTTACGATTCCTTTGATACCATTTTTCGTTTCTGACTCCACCTGCTAAACCACTGCCATAGGGAATGTTTTTAACAAGGGTTTTATTTCCCTTGCCATTGACTTTTTCAATACGCCTTTGAATTTCTGAGTCATCCCATTTATGACCAATAAATTCATAATTATAAGGTGGGTCAGTGATACACGCTGAAATATAATTTTCTGGCAATGTCTTCATTACTTCACGACAGTCGCCCACCAAAACTTCATTTGAGGGATGTTTTTTCATTAGTCAGGCAGTTACTAAAGTGGTAAATCAACTCTTAATTAGGCAACATTTGCAGTATAGTATTCATTCCGGTTGCATCAGTATGATGATATGTTCGTTGCGACTTGTTGTGCTGCCGAGAACTATATAATTACGAGTCAACCGGAAATGCGTAACTCCTGACTATTTCAAATAAACCACCGTCACACCTGCACCTCCTTCTTTTTGACTGGCGAGCTCAAAGCGGGAAACCTGCGGGTGATTCGCGAGGAACTCGTGAACGCCGCGCCGCAACTGTCCCGTACCTTTGCCGTGAATTATCCACAGCACTCCGTATTCCACGGCCTTGGAAAGAGCTCTGTCTATTTCGATTTCCGCGTCTGAGACTCTCGCACCCCGTAGGTCGATCGAATTATTAGCAGTGCGAATGGCGATTTCGGGATTGGGTTTTGCAGGTTCCGCCGCTGCTTGCTTAGCTTTAGCCGTAGCGAGTGCTTGTGCTTGGGCGGCCGCCTTGGCTAATTGAGCTTTAGTTTCGGGTTTTTCACCGTCGAGGGATTCAATTTCTCCTAGTTTGACAGTCATTTTCATAATCCCAAACCGAACGCTCAACTCTTCGTTAGCGTCGGGGCCGCTGAGGACTTCGGCGGTTTGGCCCAAGCTGGGAATGCGGATGCGATCGCCCACTTTCGGCATAAAACTCGGTTTGGGTTTAGCCGGTTGCTGTCGAGAGGGCAGGTGTTTTTGGGAAATTTGATTTAAGGTTTCTGTCGCTTGTTGGGCATTTTGAGCCGTCTGGTTGCCCGACTGCAAGCGACGAATGATTTGAGCAATTTCTGATTTTGCCGACCCTATCGCCTCATTTACTGCCACTTCCTGAGCTATTTTTAGTTCTCGCTCCCGCTCTTGCAAAGCGGCTGCTTTTTGAGAAACTTCTCTGTGCAGTTTTTCGGTTTGGTGTAGCAGTTGAGTTGCTTCTCTGGCTTTGGTTTCCTGTTTCCGGCGCTGTGCTTCGAGTCCAGCAATCACTTGATTGACATCTTGAGAGGCTCCCCCGACATAGGTTTGAGCTTCTTCGACAATTTCTGCTAGCAAACCGAGTCTTTTGGCAATAGTCAGGGCGTTGGAACGTCCGGGAATTCCCCACAGCAAGCGATAGGTTGGCTGCATGGAATTGTCGTCAAATTCTACTGAGGCATTTTCAAAACGGGAGTCTTGATATTTGAGGGCTTTGAGTTCGCCAAAGTGGGTAGTTGCAACTGTTAATAGGGAATGTTGGGCGAGGTATTGCAACAGGGCGATCGCCAATGCACTGCCTTCTGAGGGGTCTGTCCCCGCTCCTACTTCGTCTAACAAAACTAAAGATTTTGGAATTGGTAATTGGGAATTGGTAATTGGGATTTGGGGTTGGGAAATTTGTAATTTAGGTTTGAGGATTGGGAGAGCAGAAACAGTGTTCTGTGTATCTGTGACTTCTTCGTCTTGCTGTTGGGAATTAGTAATTGGAAGGTTTGAATTTTCTTCCCCTTCAGCCTGCGATTTATTGTGTAAAACTTCTAAAATGCGGCTGATGCGACGGATATGGCCGGAGAAAGTAGACAAACTTTGCTGCAAAGATTGTTCGTCGCCGATATCGGCCAAAATATTGTCGAACCAAGGCAATTCTACGGGTTCGCGGGCGGCAACAAACATTCCGGCTTTCGCCATTAAAGCTGCCAAGCCCAAGGTTTTGAGGGTGACAGTTTTGCCACCTGTGTTAGGACCTGTGATGGCGACGACGCGGATGTGCGGCGCGATCGTTAAATCGACCGGCACGACTGGAAAGCCTTGCTCGTGATGTTGCTGCCAAACTAATAAAGGATGGCGCAACTGGCGCAGGGTAATTTGCGATCGCAGGTTGCGAATTAATAATTGACTGTTTTCTGAGTTTTCCTCATCTTCTTTTTCCTCATCTTCTTTTTCGGGATTTTTTGGTGCTAATTCGGGTTCTCCCAATTCGATAAATTTCGGCGGATTTGCTTGCAACCAAAAACTATAACGCGCTTTAGCGACCGCTAAATCTAAAGTTGTAACTACCACCACCAATCTGTCTAAATCGGGTTTTACTGCTGCGACTTGCTCCGTGAGGGCGCGGCGGACTGCTTCTTCTTCGGCTTGTTCTTGCCTGAGCAACTGCCGCATTTGGTTGTTAAGATTGACTGTGCTGTGGGGTTCTACGTACAGTGTCGCGCCGCTGGCCGAGGAGTCGTGAACGATGCCCGGTATGGCATCTTTTTGGGGAGCTTTGACTGGAATGACAAAGCGTCCGCTTCTTTGGGTAATTAGCTGTTCTTGTACGGCGTTGGATTGACGCTGCAAAATCCCCTGCAATATTTGATAAATGCGATCGCGCAACTGCCGCATTTGAACTCTAATTCCTGCTAATTTAGGAGTGGCTCTGTCTGCTACTTGAGCGCGATCGTCTATACAGCGATGGATTTCTTGCTCTAGTTCGGGATAAGTCCGCAATTGGGCTGCCAGTTCTTTGAGCGTCGGCACATCTGCCTGAGAGTCAATTATCCGGCGCAATTGCCTTGCTCCGGCGAGGGTAGTAGCAATTGCCAGCAATTCTTCGCCGCTGAGCAAACCTTGCAGTTCGGCTCGCTGCAGCGAAGTGCCGATGTCTTGGATTCCTTCAAAACTCAAAGCACCGCCAGCGCGGCTCTCTAACTGGTAAGCTTCCTGAGTTTGGGCTAGGAGTTCTGCTGTTTGAGCTTGAGTTGCCGGGATTTCGAGGTCTAGGGCGGCGGCGACGCCAAGTTTGGTGGCCGCGAAGGTAGCCAAGTGCTGACACAGGCGCGGCCATTCTAATAGTTCTAGTGTTTCGGCTTGAATCAAAGTTGAGGTGGTGTTGGTAATTGGCATTCTCAGGCGCTGACCGAGAAGGTGAATTTAACGAGACTATTAATTGATTTTAAAGTTTTTTATTGTTTCCTGGCGCAATTTGAGAAACTATCTGCGATCGCCCTCAGCAGTCTTTCGGCAGAAAGCTCTGATGTACCATTAATTACGAAGGAGAAAATTTGCATTTTTGCATTGCCCGTCTAAAATTATACCTTCTAGTGATACCAGTCCCCAAAAAATATGCAACTCTAGGCAAGCTCCCAACTATTATTATACAGTAAGTCATTACCAATTTTTTGCTCTAAAATATAAAATCTAAAATGGTATGGGCGATTTGGGGTTTTGAGGGAGCGGGCATCGGTTGTTTTTTGATGTAATTGAACTATTTTGGAATTTTAAATCTGTCAGCGCAATTCTGGCGGTTGTATCCTAAAAAGTAATTTGTGGAGTTAGTAGAAGTATGGCAAAGATTCTGGCGATCATCGGGGATACTGTGACTTTTCAAGTTGTCCAAGAGTTACTCAGCCAAGATGGGCATCAGGTGAGAGTCGTTTCCGACGATAAGGAGAGTTTAGAATTGGCGAGGGAATTGTCCCCCGATGCGATAATTTGCGACGGGACTTCGCCTCAAATCAACTTTTTGGAGGTGTGCCGGCTGCTGAAAGCCGATGGAGAATTGGCGACAGCCTATTTTATTCTGCTGACAACACCGGAGCAATTTGATGAAATTCAAGAATTGGATGCGCCCTTTGACGATTTTCTGTTTAAACCGATAGTTAAGCAGGAATTATTGGCGCGGGTGCGCGCGTCTCAGCGATCGCGCGAGTTGAGGGCGCAGTTGGCTCTCACCCAGCAAGAATTGCAACTGTCGCGCGATCGAATGCTGCAAACAGAAAAAATGTCAAGTTTGGGCGAATTGGTATCAGGTATCGCCCACGAAATTAACAACCCAATTACTTTTATTTACAGCAATCTAACTCACGTCCAAAGCTACGCTACCGATTTAATTGACCTGCTGCGATTGTATCAAAAACAGCTAGTAGCTCCTGGAGCGGAAATTCTGCAAAAACAACAAGATATGGATGTGGAATTCGTACTCGACGATTTATTAAAAATTGTGAGTTCCATGCGTACCGGGAGCGATCGCATCCGCCAAATAATTTTGTCGCTACAGGATTTTTCCCGCAGCGATCGATCGGGCTGGCAGTTATTTGATGTTTCCGACGGTTTAGAAAATACTCTGTTATTGTTACAGCACCGCTTGCCGGCTCGCGAGGGAAGGCGAGACATCAAGGTGATCAAACAATTCGGCAATTTGCCACAGATTGAATGTTACGCAGGGCTGCTCAATCAAGCTTTTCTGAATATCATCAATCACGCGATCGATGCTTTGGAAGAGTCGGCTCAAGAGTTAGAGGAGTTGGAATCCATCAAATTTAAGCCAGTCATTTTGATTACCACTCAGGTGGTCGATGCTCAGCGAATTTCGATTGAGATTGCTGATAACGACATCGCACATAGCAAAGATACCACAGCCGAAATTTCTGAGCCATTTTTGGGAGCAAAACCTGCGGAACCACCCATATCATCGGGACTTGCTCTCAGCTATCGGATAATTGTAGAGCAGCACAAAGGAGAGTTCAAGTGTTTTTCCGAACCGGGTAAAGGCACTAAAATTCAGATAGAGATTCCGCTGCGTCACAGTTAATTAACAGTATTTACCGTTGGTGGGGGCGGGTTTTTGAGATAGTTTGTTTTAGCCTGAAATTCTTGTGAATCCGCCCCTACAATGACTGCACTTTTTTAAGGTAAAATTTTGTAGAGGGAATGGCAGAAGTTATCGAAAAGAGACTTGAGTTGATATTTAAGAGATTTGAAGGAGAGAGGAAGAGAATAGAAATATGAATAATTCCAAGAGGGGAAACCACGGGAGATTGCCCCTACAAAACACGGTTATGTAGATGTTGCGTGTCTAGGAGTGGAATAACTAAAGGGAGACTTGCGCGCCTTGAGTATCGAGGCAGATCGCCCTTACATCTGCCTTTACCTCAAATTCCATCCAAGCAGCCGCCATTTCCCTCACAACCGCATCAGCATTAGTAGCATCCGTTAAAGCCAAAAGCGTTGGGCCCGCACCGCTAATTACCATTCCACAAGCCCCTGCATTCACGGCGGCTTGTTGCACCGCTTCATATCCCTTAATCAGTGATTGCCGATAAGGCTGGTGAATTTTGTCTTGGAGGGCGCAGCGCAGCCAGTTTTGATTGCCACTTTCCAAAGCCCGCACTAGCAAACCGAGGTGTGCAGCATTAAAAATCGCGTCAGCCTTACTGTAATCTGCTGGCAAAACTTGGCGCGCTTCGGCTGTAGAAAGCTCAAAATCGGGAATGGCTACCACGGGCACAATATTTGGATGCCAGGGAATGTCGCAAATTTCCCAGGAACCCCCCCCCTGCCCCCCCTTACTAAGGGGGGGTTGGGGGGGTGGATTGCTAGCAGCGAGGCGACAACCTCCGAGTAAAGCGGGGACAACGTTGTCTGGATGTCCTTCAAGTTCGATCGCCAATTGCATCACTTCCACCTGACTCAAAGGCTTTCCGGCTAATTCATTTGCACCGACTAACCCACCGACAATAGCTGTGGCGGAACTCCCCAAACCTCTAGCCAGCGGCACTTGCATATCTATATGTATGGCTACAGGGGGCGGCGATTGGTTGAGGCGATCGTATAACTTGAGAAAAGCTTGATAAGCGAGATTGCTGTCGTCTGTCTTGACTTTGGCGGCTTCTTTGCCTGTAACAGTAATTTTTAGTTTCTCTGTTGCTGAGGGTTCGAGTCGGGAGAATTGGAAGCGGTTGTAGAGGCTTAAAGCGGCGCCGATGCAGTCAAAGCCGGGGCCTAGGTTGGCGGTTGTGGCGGGTACGGTGACGGTGACAGTGGAAGTTTCGGGCATTTTTTGAATAGTTAATTTGGAGTGTTTAACCGCAGACGGAGACAGATGAACACAGATGAATTTTTGGTGTTTGTGCGATCGACTATTTTAACTGATTCCTAGAACATCTTCGTAAATTTGTGCGATCGGGCATTGAAAGTCTACGCTAGCCAAGCGAACTTCTTCGCCCTCCGCGTAAGGGTAAAGTTCCCAGCGCCCTTCTGCATTGCGCTGGTAAGATTCTACACTGATTCTTTCTTGGTTAATAACTACGTATTCTTGTAAAGTTTCTAAGGTGCGGTAGTCGGCAAATTTATTTCCGCGATCGAATGCTGCTGTTGTTGGAGATAAAACTTCTACGATTAAGCGCGGGTAGCGTTTGAAATATTCCAGGCTTCTATCTCTTTCATCGCAAGTCACCATGATATCTGGATAGTAAAACACGTCGGCTTGCTCAATTCTGGCTTTCATGTTTCCCCCATAGATGCGACAACCTCTGCCTCTAATATGAGTTGTGAGCAAGTTTACTAAGTTGATGCAAATAGTTTCATGGGCATCACTTGCTCCTGCCATTGCATAAATTTCGCCTTGTCTGTATTCGTGCTTGATGGGGCTGATTTTTTCGCCTTCTAAATAGTCTTCTGGGGATGCGTACTTGTGACTTTTGTTGGCAATCATAATTGCTCTTTGTTAAAGACTAACCATATTATAATTATAATATGTTTTCAAAAGCCATTTATTCTTGCAGCATTTCAAGGTGCTTGATGGCATCTTGATAATCGTTGGTATTGCCATCTTTTTGATAGAGTTCGGCTGCTTTCTGATAATCGGCGATCGCCCCCGGTTTGTCTTCTAAGAATTCGCGGGCTCTGGCGCGGTTGTAGTAGGCATCGCCGTAGTTGGGGTTAATTTCAATTGCGCGATCGAAATCCGCTTTAGCTGCTGAATAGTCTTTGAGATTGCGGCCGTGGATGATGCCGCGTTTGTTGTAGGCTTTGGCGTAGTTGGGGTTGAGGCGGATGGCTTCGGTGTAATCGGCGATCGCCCCTTGAATATCTCCAGCCTCTGATTTGGCTAAAGCACTATTGAATAAATCTTCAGCAGGATTTTGAACAATCGTTTTTTGAGCTATTAATATTGCGGAGGATTTAGCAGAAACAGGGGATATATTACCAAAGATAGTAAAGATTACTAGAGTAGCAATTAAATTGTAAAATGATGATTTCATAATTTAGGCAAAAATTTGAGCTACAGAACAACTAAAACCGGGCAACAAAGGGGAAGTTAGTTCATCATTGTTCAACAGTGTAGCAATGATCCTTAAACTTGCTTGTTCCCTGCGATAAACTTCTATTTGTCGCAACCGCCAATTCACAATCCAGTATTCCTGTACTCCTCGTACCGAATAGAGTCTGAGTTTCAAATCTCTATCCCGTCTTTCATTGTCTGCACCGGGGGACAATACTTCAACAACGAACTCAGGCGCGGCGGTTAAATAGCCTGCTTCGTCTAGCAAGATAGCCAAGCGTTCATTGCTGGCCCAAACTACATCAGGAATAACGTTATCAGCATCCGTGAAAATTATACCCGGATTGATTCCTGCTCGTCCTAAATTAGTCTCTCGCGACCAAGTATTAAGTTCTTGGTAGAGGTTGCCTATAGCCTGTTGATGACCCCAATGCGGTGCTCTAGTCACAAATAGCTCCCCATCAATAATTTCATAACGATCGCCGTTATCGGGCAATAGTTCTAAATCGGCGGTAGTCCAGCGTACTTTATCAGATATTGTCTGGTTCATACAAGCACTCTTGATAGGTGATAGAAACATTCTAAACGATCGAGCTTCTACACGATCCACAGCTTGAAACAATCGGCATACACTGACTTTCGCTTTCTGCAGGCGAAACTCAGAATATTGAAACCCGCCTGGGTGCGGGTTTCGTTTTTGTTGATGCGATTTGGCATCGCCGAATTGTCCGATCGGCAAATTTAAAATTATTTAAAATTTCAAATCGCGCGGTTACTTCAAAATAGTTTTAGAAGCAATCCGAGTTTTCTTGCGATCGGCTTCACTCAATTGTTCACCAGATTGCAAACGAGTAGCAGAGGTTTGCAGCACAGTTGCGGCACTTTTATCGCCCATTTGCAAAGCAGTTTTAGCTGCTGTTTGCAGCATCGTTGCCGCGCCGGCGCGATCGCCCTGTTGCAATCTAGTTTCTGCGAGTTGAGTTTGGCGGTATTTAGCCAAAGCTAAAATGTGCTGCTGTACAGTCGGGTTAAGAGCCGGCTGATAAACTTTCTGGACATTAGCAGAAACTGCAACAGGATCGGAAAGCAAACTTTGACCGACAGTCGGATCGTCGTAGCGAATTTGCAATTGCCCGATCGCCTGTGTACCTTCGGGCAACTGTCCAATATAAATATTAGCCAAAACTACTCGCTCTATATCCTTCATTAAATCTCCCAGGCGCACCATAAAGCGATCGCCCTCTTGCTGTACCGGTAATTCGATCGTATCCGGGGAAACTTGGGCGATCGGTTTGAGTTCGGCTAACCGTACTTTTGGCATCAGTGAAAATAGCAAATAAGCATTAGTCAAACCTACACCTTGGATGCGAGTAAATAGTTTGCCAAACTCGTCAACCGCATCTTCGGGACGCTGAATGTGAGCCAGAGCACCGCCGCCAGCGTCAGCAATCTTTTCCAAAATATCCTGGTTCCAGTTATCGCCAAATCCCAAAGAATTTAAAGTCATGTTGTAGTCGGCAGCCAATTTAGCCAACTTCAAACAGCGGCTGTCGTCGCCGTGTTCGTTTTCGCCGTCAGTCAGCAGAAATGCTTGAGATATAGCTTCTTTTTTGCCTTTGCCCAACTCTTCAATACCTAACTTAATGCCCTCATCAATTGCTGTGCCACCGGCCGAGCGCAATTGCTCAATTTGCCGTTTAATGCTGCTGGGATCTCCTACAATTTGATTGGGGACGAGGACTTTGGCTTTATGATCGAAAGCCACCGCGCAAAAGCGATCCCCAGGCTTCAACCTGTCTAGCAACCGTCCGGCGGCTTGTTTGACGGTTTCCAAGGGGCGTCCGCCCATAGAACCGCTGTGGTCGAGAATCAGGCACAGGTTTAAGGGTACGCTGGAGTCGATCGAGCTTGCCGTCGCAGACACCGAAATCGCTAGCTGGCGCTGCGTTGAGGGCGCAGCAGCGTCAAGGTTAGGGTCGTTTAAAACCGGGAGCAAACTAACTTTCATGCGGGATACCTAAAGATTGCGTTAGTATTTCTTTAAGAATAGCTCCATCAGTTCAGGCAACATTTCGGTTATATGAACACACCAATTAAAGCTGTGCAATCGCCATACTACGGGGAAGGGAACTCTCGGACGCCACCTCCCGATTTGCCATCCCTGTTGCTGAAGGAGCGGATCGTTTATCTGGGGATGCCTCTGGTGCCTGCGGTAACAGAACTGATTATCGCTGAACTGTTGTTCTTGCAGTACGAAGACCCGGATAAGCCGATCAAAATCTACATCAACTCGACCGGCACTTCTGGTTACAGTGGCGAACCCGTCGGCTTTGAAACAGAAGCCTTCGCTATCTGCGATACGATCAGGTACATTAAGCCGCCTGTGCACACTATTTGCCTCGGTTCGGCAATGGGGATGTCTGCGATGCTGTTAGCGGCTGGTACAAAAGGCTTTCGGGCGAGTTTGCCGCACGCTTCGATTGTGTTGCACCAACCCAAGGCTTACACGCGGGGTCAAGCAAGCGACATTCAAATTCGGGCTAAGGAAGTGCTGGCAAATAAAGCGACGATGCTTGAGATTTTTGCAAGCTGTACTGGCCAACCGATCGAAAAGATTACTAAAGATATGGATCGGTTGCTGTACATGACGCCCCAGGAAGCTAAAGAATACGGTTTGATCGATCGCGTTCTTGAAAGTTCGGAAGAATTGCCGAAACCGCTGCCTGCAGGAGTCATCTAACTGGGAATGGGGAATGGGGAATGGGGAATGGGGAATGAGTAAGAATTAAGGGTTAATGGCTAGTAGTTTCTACCCTGATTAGTTATTCAATAGTCTTTTTATGACTAACAATTCCCAATTACCGATTCCCAATTACCAATGCCCGATGCCCGATGCCCAATTGCCCGATCACCAATTACCAACTAAACGGAGTTCCGAATTATGCCTATAGGTGTGCCAAAAGTTCCCTACAAAATGCCGGGTGGTTATGATACTCAGTGGATTAATATCTACGATCGCCTCTACCGGGAACGAATTATTTTCTTGGGCAGGGACGTTGACGATGAAATTGCTAATCAAATCATCGCTGTGATGCTCTATCTTGATTCGGAAGATTCAGGTAAGGATATTATTTTGTACATCAATTCCCCAGGCGGAATGGTGTCGGCAGGCATGGCTATTTTTGATACCATGCAGCACATTAAATCGGACGTGGTGACGATTTGTGTGGGCTTGGCTGCTTCGATGGGTTCTTTCCTGTTAGCTGCCGGTGCGAAGGGGAAACGGTTAGCTTTGCCTCACTCGCGAATCATGATTCACCAGCCTTCTGGGGGCACGCGGGGACAAGCAACGGATATTCAGATTGAGGCGAAAGAGATTCTGCGGCTGCGCCACGAACTCAATAATATCTATGCTAAGAATACTGGCAAGCCGATCGAGAAAATCGAGAAGGACATGGATCGCGACTATTTCATGTCCGCTGAGGAAGCCAAGGAATACGGCTTGATTGACAGAGTGATCGAAGAGCGTCCGTAAGTTGTTTGTTCGCTTCAGTAGTGCGGGCAACCCTCGCACTACAATCTAGTTCGCAGTAAATTGTGGCAGAATCTTTACATTTAAGGATTCTGCCATATTTAATGGTATTATCAACGCTCATTCATGCTAGATGGATATTGCAGATTATTACCGACAGTTAGGACTCAGGTCTGGTGCGAGTTTATCGCAAGTTAAGGCCTCTTATCGGCAGTTAGCCAGACAGTATCACCCCGATGTGAATCCGGGAAACGAACAGGCTAAGAATAAGTTTATTGCTATTACTGAGGCTTATAAGTTCTTGGTGAATGTTGCCCCCCACCATGTTGCGGGGTCGAAAGTTGCCAACTCAACTGTGCCGCCTACTTCGACACCGCCGGATCAGAGGGTGAAAGCTCAACCGCAGGCAGTTAAAGTGACTCGAAAAGAGGCCGCGGTTCAATCTAATGCGGATCTGTCGGCGGTGGAACAAAAGTTAAAGCAAGATGCTTATGTTGAGTTGCAGCAGTTGCTGAAATATCAGAGGTTCCCGCGGGCGATCGCCTTGATTGAGGGTTTGGCCCAGCGGGTTCCCGAAGATTTGGAGGTGCGTCAGTGGCAAGCCATCGCCTATCAGCGCTGGGGACGGCATTTGATCGGAGAAAAGCAGGTTGATAAGGCGAGAATTTATTTGAAAAAGGCTGTGAAAACTGACCCTCACAATCGGGCTTTGTGGGCAGAAGTTGAGCGGGATTTTCGCCGGCTGGAAGAGATTTATTGAAGCGATGTTGCGTCCCCCTTTTGCAGGGGGTCTGCGTCGTGAATTTTTAATTTTTCTAAAATAACTTGGGTATTTTCAGGTCGGTTTTCCGGTAGCGGTTCCATCAATTCGTCGATCGAGTCTAGGAGTAACGGGTCAATATCTACAGCCTGGTTCCTCCAATTAATTTTACCAGTTTTTTCATTAACGGGAAAGTAGCTCGGCTCTATGCCTGTTAATAAATGTACAAAAGTACGCCCTAGGGCAAAAAAGTCCGATCGCACCCCTGCTTTACCTAGAATTTGTTCCGGTGCGGCGTATCCAGCAGAACCTATGGGTGCGGTATCTATATCTGCTTCTGTGGCGGCGCCGAAGTCAATTAATCTCAATTTCCCAGTGGCTTCAACCATCAGGTTGGATGGCTTAATATCCCGATGCACTAAATGGTATTTGTGGATTTCCTGCAAAATATGAAGCATTTGTTGCAGCCAATCAAGAGCGAGATTTTGAGAAACGTACTGTTTTTTAGTTAATAATTCTGCCAAGTTTTCTCCGGTAATTTTTTCCATCACCAAACAAGACAGTTTTTGGAAATTATGAGGGAGTTTAATTTGGAAATAACCATCAGGTTCGACTTGGGGAACGGAGCCCTTTCCAGCCAGCCAAATCAAAACTCGCGCTTCTTGCTTGAACAAGCGAACTAAATCGGGGTTGTGGGTGTGTTTCAAGACTTTTAAAATTTTGACAGTTCCCCATTCGTTTTCCCCGGTTCCCAAATCTTCGACTTCAAAAATGTCTGTGGGGCGTCCGGGATTGGGCGATCGCACTGGTTTAAGGATACGATAGCGATCGCCAATTAACAAATCCGTGCCACAAGCCTGACAATTTTGAGCAGCAGCAGGATTTTCGCGTTGTTCGCATTGAGGATTGATGCAGTAAATCATCGGCCTTGATACGTCCACGACAGACGGATTTAACAAATTGATTCAATTATTAGCATAAAACCCAGCAGTTCTGACCTTACTACTGGGTTTATATTTACCGCCCATTTACGCACGCTATCACATTTAAGTCAAGGATTTAAGATTAATAGCATCGCGCTCTACCGATTGAGCTACCCCCCTGCGTTTGGTAGAGGGGGCTGGATATGAGCCAGCAACCTCGATGATGTTATTTTTTCCTGACATTCGTTTTAGCGATCGGCGGTGAATGCTGAGTTTAGAGTAATAACTTGCTGTTGAATTTGTACGCAATGCTGCCTCTGCCAATTGGGCTACCCCCCTATTTTGGGTAGAAGGGACAGGAGTCGAACCTGCACTGTCACATTTGTACGGTTTAAGTTGAAGTTTGAGTTTAAACTTGTACTCTGTTTATATCTTAAACCATAACTATCAAAAAAGCAAGCAATTAGCGGAAAATAAATTGAAAGATTCGCTCTCCCACTCTCTGTTCCTCAACTTCATAATTGTTAGCTTCTTCGCGGGCGAACATAACAGCTTGCTGCAAGATTTCCACCCTTTGCAGCAACTCATTGATCCGCCGCGCTGGCAAAGCTCCAGAAAACTTGACCGTGCGCCAATAGCCGATCGTAATATCTTCGTAATAAACATCGACTTGAGCCGGATGGTGTTCGGTAGCTTCAGCTTTAACGTGATTGCGCGGAGTTTTAAAAGTCTTGAGAGTTTGCACCGGTTCTGTGGCCCAACAGTCTGCCGAAGCATCGAAGTTCCAAGTCTCGGAAGCATCTAAGACTGGAAGTTTTTTGATAAATGCTTGCAAATCTGCTAACTGCTTTTCAATGAATAGCAAATAGCTGACGGGAACTTGGCTCAAAAGCACGTTTCCGTCTACAGTTACGTCCGCGCGGGCGCTACAATTTGTCCAATCTTTGGTTGCGGTTACGTCGAAGAGTTTGGTCAAAACTTCAGTCGTTTTGCGGATAATCTCTTCTGCTTTGACTTCAACTTTTTTGGACTCTGGCGGCAGTTGTTCGCCTTCTTCGTCTTTGGGACGGTAAGTGCGGGAGATTCCAGAAAGCACAGCGGGCTTCTGGAGAGCTTTTTGAGCTTCTGCCAGTTCTTGAACCGAGCGGCTTTTGATGCCTTTTTCGATCGCAATAATCTGATTTAAGCGTGCCATTGTTCGATTTTATTGACGCTGAACTCATATCAAGCCGGGTTGATACTGATCATCAAATTGTTTGTCCTGTGGCTTTTAGAGCTTTGATAACTCTCCCTCCTCAGTACAAACCTCACGATCGTTCTTTAACCAAACTTGCTCATTATGTAGTATGACACACTTCACAATAAATTACAAGCTTTCTTTTCTAGGCGCGGTGCCAAGAAAGTCCGCCGCTACCGTGCCCAGCAATTTATCCCTCAAAAACTCGGCAAAATCTCTAGCGTCGCTGCGGATCAAGTGAACGCCGTCATTGGTACGCCATTCTCGCTCTTTCGGGGGTGGCAGCCACTCAAAACGATCGGATGGAAACAGCTTTTTAGCCAATTCTTGGACTTGTTTTCTCCTGATTGCAGCGTTAACTCGTGACTCTTGCGGTATGTCAAATAAAACTACTTTCGCCCCGCTATTTTTTTTGATTTCTGCGATTTGACTTTTAATAAACTCAGCTTCTTTTTTTATAGCTTCTGCATCTTTTTCAGACAAAGGTTGACTTTGAATATCAACTATCGTTTGGATAGTTTTTTGCGATAAGTCGGGAGTAAGATATCGACCTTCTAATCTGTCTAGAGCCTCTCGCGTCACTTTGTGATTTGGCTTCGATCGACTTTTAAAAAAATCCACAAAAATGCTAATCGGACGGTATTCCTCTCTCATCATCGGTAGATACTGGCGTAACCAATAAAAAAGAGGATGATACAAAGAATCCATTAATTCTGTATCTATTTTGCGAACAATAGTATCGTTAATTTCTACCAAAACAATAGGAGGCTTGCTTGTACTTCTTTTAACTATTTCTAAACCTGTTTGGCTCGCTCCTCCCCCCACAGCTATGCTCTTTACGCCCTCTCCAATGTCTTTAATATTAAGGTTGGCAGCTAGAGAACTACCTACCATTACCATTTTTAGATCGGAATTATCCTGATATACATACCTTTGAGTTTTAACAATATTATTTTGAAGCAGGCTAACTCCGTCGGAAGCAGGCAAAACTCCGCCGGTGACGAGCACTTGATAAAAGCTCATTATAAACAGAAAAATTAGTATCGGCCGTAAAATCGGTCGCAACGGGAATTTGACAAACATAGAACACCTTCTAGAATTGGAAATAAATAAATTGTTTCGAGCTGCCACTGTTGAGGAATATCATTGCTAGCATAATTCCTAAAGCTAAATCTTGATAAAGGCTCCAGACTTTTTGACCGTTTTTATTTGAATCCTGTTTCATCCGATTTTGCCAAGTGGGAAAATGGGGAATGTGATAAATCACTACTGGTAGCGAAAAAATTAGCGTCGGAATAATGTGACTCCAACCGGGCTTGACTTTATAGTTGCGAACTAAAGTAACTGCGAAGTCAACCGCTTCTTCAAATCGAGGCAGTTTGAAAAGCAGCCATCCCACGGAAACAAAAGAGAAAATTCCTAAAACGCTAAGGCTGTCCAATAATAATTGCTGCCAGATGGGTTTGGTTTTTACTTGATTTGATTCTTGTAATTTGTTTTTGGATTTGTCGAACCCAAAAAAGCGTTCTACTGCTAAACCTAATCCGTGATAAATTCCCCAAACTGCATAACTCCAAGCAGCCCCATGCCATAATCCTCCTAAAGTCATTACTATCATTAAGTTAACATAAGTTCTGATTTTCCCTTTGCGGTTTCCGCCGAGGGGAAAGTATAGATAATCTCGGAGCCAAGTTGAGAGGGAAATGTGCCACCTTCTCCAGAATTCCGAGAGGGAACGCGAGATGTAGGGAAAGTCGAAATTGTCGGGAATTTTGTAACCCAAAGCACCCGCAAAACCGATCGCAATTAAGGAGTAACCGGCAAAATCGGCGAAAATTTGTATTGAGTAGCCAAACAGCAGTGTCAGGTTGGTAATAGTTCCAAATCCTCGGTAGTAGGGAAAGCTAATCCAGAAGGTATAGTCTTTTAAGTTGTCGGCGATGACCATTTTTAGGAAGTAGCCGACAACGAGCGAGCGAAAAATGAAATTCCAAGGAATATCTTTAAAATATTTAGGAGCAATCTGGGGATAAAATGTCTGAGATTTTAAAATCGGGCCTGACAGCAAATTGGGGAAAAAGCCAATAAAAAATGAAGTATTTAGCAGGTGTTGGCTAAAGTTGGGCGAGACGTAAGTGTTGGCTGCGGTTTCGCTTTTGTTTTTTTGAGTCAGTACGTCTACGATTAAACTTATGCCTTCAAATGTGTAGAAAGAAATGCCGATAGGCAGAGGCAATTTTAAGAATAAATAAGCAATGCTGCCTTCGGAGCGAGCAATATTAAAAACCTCGGCAACAAAGTTAGTTAGCAAACCCGCGTATTTAAACAAGCTCAAAATTAATACATTGAGAACGACTCCCGATAAAGCCCAAAAAAATCGCTGTTTCTTGTCAGAATTTCGGGCAACTTGAAAGCTGACTGTAGCGTTGATAATAATGGAGAGTAGCAGGATCAGCAATAGTGCGGGGGCGCTCCAACTGTAAAAAATAAAGCTGGCAATGATCAGGATGGGAACCTGCAATTTTTGCAACGGAGGGAAATAATATATGGCGAAAACAATCGCAAAAAATACTAAAAATTCAATACTGTTAAATAACATAATTTATGATTTCGCTCTTTTACGTAGCCTGTGACCCACTATATCAAGCGCCTGGGACTAATGGCAAGAGTGACCCAGAACCCGATCGCGATCGCGCATCCTACCAAACTGTAGCAAATATCACTGTTTGTTAGCGCTGCGACTACCTCTTGAGATAGATGCGGAAATCCCTCCCAGGGCGCGTTGTCATATCGGGAAACATTTCTTAACATATAGATAACAAAGGGAATCCGAGGAGACACCAAAAATCCTTAAGCCCTTGGGGTGCCCCGGTTAATCAGACTTTTCGCAAACAAGGGCTAAATCAATGAACAAGCAGCAAAACTCCGAAGTTTCAGCATTTTTGCCCATGCTCCAAAAAGGCATTTGGCTGTTTGGGATTCTCTCTTGGATATTCGGGCTGACAGATAGAACTATTGCACTATTATCTGACGGATATTTGTCGGCGATCGATATTGTCCAGCTATTTACAGCATCATTTTTCTTCATTAGCTGGCTGTTTTTAAGCCCGTTTTTGGGTCTTAACTCCCAGAGTCAGCCGAAGGAAGAAGCATCTCCCTAGTTTTTAAGTTGTAATGTTAGTTTCTCGATCGCTCTTTGTTTCTTCTGGGGCAAACCGGGCCGGCCAAATGCGATCGCAAAAAAACAAAGTTCCCGCCGTCACGCACAGCGGAATCGCCAACAGATTCAACAGCGGAATGCTCACCAAACCCAAACAAACCAAACCAAAACTCCCGCTGGCCGGCAAACTCGCCCAAATGATCTCCAACTTCTCCTGAAAAGGTCGCCTCCGCCTCTCCAAAGGTGCATCTAAAAAGTCCAAACAGACAATAGTCGCGCCCAAAGCTACGCCACCCAAGCTGCTAAGAATAGAGCCGATGCCAGGGATAAAATGCAGCAGCAGCAGCGGTATGCCGAGGCTAAACAAAATTTGTAGTTTTCGCAGTTCAAAGGCGATCGCCCTTTGAATATCCCCAAAACTACTCGCCAAACTCATTGGTGCTTCTGCGGGCAATTGACCGTTCCGCAGGAGTTCCAATTGTTCGGAAAGTTTGCCGTACCAGGGCGAACCTAAAATCACGCCAAACTGCACTAACAAAAATCCAATTATCAGCAAAAGTCCTGACACTAGGATTACGCGCAGCAGCCAGCCAAAAGCGACTGTTAACCCGCCGAGAAAGCTCAGCCAAGTGGGAAAACTAGCAATTAGAGCATTAAATCGGACGGATAAATCGGCAACTAAAACGTCTATCCCTGCCAAACTGGGAAATAGCAAGCTTAAATAAAGAGCAATACCAATTATAAAATTTAGCACCACGGGAACTAATACATAAGTCCACAGCTTGGGAGTTTGCAAAATCAGCGTGAAAGCTCGCAAAGGATAGGTGAAACCTGCCAGGAGTCGAATTGGTGCGGTAATGGCGGCGTGGGCGGGGTTTGAATTTAGCTGTTTTGACATATTTTCTGCTTTTGAGGACTCGACTCTATTTTCTATTATCCACTTTCCATTATTATTGCTGATGAGGATTTATCGCAGGTAGCCCAACAGTGAAGCTTTTTATTTACCATACCCCGGAACTTACGCCAGCCGACAAAATGCCGGCTTGCGCGATCGCAGTTGATGTGCTGCGGGCGACTACGACAATGGCAACGGCCCTGAATAATGGGGCGGAAGCTGTCCAGGTTTTCAGCGACTTAGAGAAGCTAATGACCGAGAGCGAAAACTGGCCTGCAGATAAGCGGATTCGCGCTGGAGAGCGCGGCGGCGGCAAAGTTGACGGATTTGACATGGGGAATTCTCCACTGGACTGCACGCCAGAAAAGGTGACTGGGAAGCGAATTTTTATCAGCACAACTAACGGTACTCGGGCTCTGGAACGAGTGCAAGCGGCTGCAACTGTGTTAACGGCGGCTTTGATTAACCGCAAATCTGTGGTGCAGTTTTTGTTAAATAAACAGCCGGAAACTATTTGGATTGTGGGTTCTGGTTGGGAAGGGAGTTATTCATTGGAAGATACGGTTTGTGCTGGTGCGATCGCCCAAAGTCTCCTAGCAGAAAGCGGTATTCCTGCGAGCGATTTTGCTGGTAACGATGAAGTATTTGGGGCTATTGCTCTTTATTTGCACTGGCAAGATCGGTTACACGAATTGTTGGAAAGGGCCAGCCACGGTCAGCGCCTTCTCGGTTTAGGTGTTATTGAAGATTTAAAATATTGCGCGCAAACGGATACTTTAGATGTGCTGCCTGTGCAGCGAGAACCGGGAGTGTTGGTTAAGTCGGATTTTAAAATCCCTCAAGCTAATTTCTGGGTTCCATCATCCGAAAAAACGGCGAATTGAAATTTTCTGCAAATGCAGTATTAGTAAGGTGCGCCTAGGCGCACCCTACGAAAATTAGTAGGTAGTTAATGAACAATATTTTTTTAAAGCAAGTAGAATTAAACATACTTGGTAGGGACAAAACATTGTTTTGTCCCTAGTCTATTGCAGGCAATTGAGAATTGCTGTCTTGACCGCCGAAGCGCTGAATTAAACACTCGGCAATTCTGGCTGCTGCACCGGGTTCTCCCATGCGCCGCCAGCCATTTTCAGCGATTAGCTGCAACCTATCGGGGTCGCGGAGCAAAGACTGCACGGCGCCGGCAACTTCAGCGGGATGTTTGACTAAAATTAATGACGGGCCTAACAGGCGACTTTGAGCTTCTGCAAAAGCGAAAGTAAATTGCGGGCCGCTTCCGGGAATGGCGATCGCCGGTTTTCCTAAACCTACAAATTGTTCTGTAGCCGTTCCTGCCATTGCTATTGCTAAATCTGCTTCGTACAAACAATCGTTAAAACTTTGCTGAGTCAAAATCATCGTGGCGTTTCTCTGCACAAATGTCAGGGGCAATAGTAAATTAGGAGATTCTTGCTGAATTTCTTGAGCGCTAGAAACAGGAGGTCGCAAAATACTTCCTTCACGCCGCTGTGTTCTAATTTCGCCGTCTTGTCGCCAGCCGAAAAATTCTAAACTAGGTCGCAAAGCTTCTAAGTTTAACTCTGGAGAAATGGCTCCGAAAAATAACAATTTGCGATCGGCAAACAGCGACAAAATTCCGGCTACAGCCTCTACTATTAGCAGCCAATTAGCATAGGCTTCCGGCGCTCTAGAACCGGGGAGTAAGGTGATGATGAGCGATCGCTCAATTTCCCGAAACTCTGCATCAGGGCCGTAAAAACCGACTGGGTTTTCCGGTTCGAGTCCGTCCATCATCGGATTTCCGAGATTGTAAGCGGGAATTCCCAGCTTTTGTAAAGTCTCGGCGGTCAGCGCGTCCCTGGCAAAAACGGCTCTACAGCGCGATCGAGTCATCAACCAGCGCTCCCAAGGCAAATAAACGGATCGCGACCAACTCCACCCACCAAAGACCCTGGATTTGCGACCCAGAGGCCCGTCCTCGTCCCGCAAATAATACTCGGACTTAGCAGTACCGACAAAGGCATAGGGCGCGCCGCTGAGCCAAGCAAACAGCAGCGGTACAATATCACCGCAGGCTAAAATAACGCCGTCTTGATTCCCAGACTGTTGTTGGGTCCGCACCCAAGCGCGGATGGCTTTAAACTGAGCGATGGTCAACTGAAGCAGGCCGCCTTTGACATCGCGCAAAAATTCCCTCCCGTCCATGTAAATAAAGCCGCCCGAAGGCATTCGCTGCACCGGGCCGATGATGCGGGCGTTTTCTAGTTGAGCGAAAGCTTGCCCTTCACCCACTAGCGGAAACACGGCTAATTCTGGCGGATGCGGGTGCTGTTGCAGTTGCTGCAAGATGCGAAGGGCGATCGCGTCTTCTCCGTGGCCGTTACTGAGGCAAAGTAATTTCAATCCCAACTCTCTCAAAAACTGTCTCTGAATATATAGAAGCAAGATTAGCCGCAGGATGCAAGGTGGTATAGCCGAAGGAAGAAGTAAGTGGAGCGACGATCGCACGAGGCGGGGAGTTTTTGGTAAAATACCAGATTAAACTCCTATTTTAGAGGTAAAATCGGATGGTACAAACCCTGCCAAAATCTTTGACACTCCAAGAGTTTCTGAAGTTGCCAGAAACCAAACCAGCCAGCGAGTACATTGACGGTGCAATCATTCAAAAACCGATGCCTCAAGGAGAACATAGTGTCATTCAAGGCGAGTTGACAAGTGCTGCTAATGCTACTCTCAAACCTCAAAAGGTGGCGCGAGCATTTCCAGAACTACGGTGCATTTTTGGCGGTCGAGCGATCGTTCCAGACGTGAGTGTATTCACTTGGGAGCGCATTCCCCGTAAAGAAAATGGTGGTGTGGCAAATGTGTTTGCGATCGCCCCGGATTGGACAATTGAAATCCTCTCCCCCGACCAAAACCAAACTAAAATTACTAAAAATATTTTACATTGTCTCAAACACGGAACTCAAATGGGTTGGTTAATCGATCCAGAGGAGCAATCGGTTTTTGTATATCGGCCGACTCAATCAACGGAGGTGTTTGACGAAGCGGAACAGTCATTGCCCATGCCATCTTTTGCCAGGGAATTGCAACTGACAGTAGGAAATTTATTTGGTTGGCTATTAGAGTGAAACAACAAAATATTAGAGTACGAGGGAGGGAGAGGGGGTGAGAATTTGACTAGTTTTGATATGGGAACGAAATATGCAGTTTAGATGCACAACAGCTTATCCGACAATACAGACAGTGCACTGAAAAGGTGCAAATTCTGAAGGGGGCATTGAGAAGTGGGCAGTGGGCATTGGAACTGACAACAAATAACTAATAACTAATGACCACTGAATACTGACTACTGACCATCGATATATTGCTTTAAAGTATTCCGAATTTGTTTGAGCTGAAATCCCTTAGCAAGTTGGCGCAGCTTCGAGACAAACGGCACTAAATTAGGTTCTAAACTCTCCAGGTTAGCACTCTCCTCAAAAATTTCTTCAATGTCGCCCATAGCTGCGAGTTTCAAAAGTTTTGCTACTGACTCAGCAGCCGCAGGTAACAAAGAAGAATAAGCAGGAAAATCAGAGGCTGGTGACAAACTGGGAGTTTTGCGTTTGTTGTTTTCCGAAGATTCCCCATAAATCCATTCTAGTCCCAAATGCACGCGCAACTGTTCTAAAAAGTGATTTGCTTCGATTGGTTTGGGAAGAAAAGCATCGTACCCTGCGAGGATGCTCTCTTGCTGCGTAGCCTCGAAAACGCTAGCTGACATAGCGATTAACACAACATCTTTTACTTCCGGCAACTGCCGCAGTTTTCTTGCAGTTTCTAAGCCATCCATTACAGGCATCCGCAAGTCCATTAAAATCACATCCGGTTGAAATTCAACTGTTTTGCCGAGGCAGTCTTGCCCGTTTTTCGCATCGGCCACCTCAAATCCCAAACGCCGCAGCAGCCTGCACAACAAATCGCGATCCAGTTGATTGTCATCCACGATTAGCACTTTGCGCTTGTTGCCGCTAAAACCCACAAGCCAGCGTTTTTCCTGCAAAGGAGACACCTCCAAGTACCGTTTAGCTGCGGGCAATTCTAAATCTACCCAAAAAGTGCTGCCTTTTCCCAAAGTGCTGTGGACGCGAATTTCGGTACCCATTAGTTTCGCTAATTTCTGGCTAATTGAGAGTCCAAGACCTGTACCTTCAACAAACGTATTGCCTCCTACTTGGTGGAAAGGCAAAAATATTTCTTCTAACTTGCTTCGCTCTATTCCAGTGCCGGTATCCTCGACTTGAAAGCGAATTTTTAAAGCGTGTTTGGCTGCGATCGGATTGTGGGCGAAGCGCATATAATTTTGTTTCAGTTCCGAACTCAAAGTCGAGAACTCATAATTTTCTCCTTGGCCTCGACTCCAGGCCCCTGTGCCGACATAGCCGACTTTGAAAGTCACACCGCCACTGTTAGTAAATTTCACGGCATTGCTGAGTAAATTTATGAGAATTTGGCGCAATCTTTTTGGATCGACACGAACGCAGCTAGGCAGGGGAGAGACTTGTTCGTAATGGAATAAAATTTCTTTTTGAGATGCCCGCATCTGAAAGAGATCAGCAATGTTTTTCGTGAAATTTAGAAAGTTTAACTCTTCCGGGTAGAGCTCCATTTTTCTAGCTTCAATTTTGGAAAGATCTAAAACATCGTCGATTAACATCAGCAGGTGTTGACCGCACTGTTGAATATTGCTGAGACTTTCTTGGTGATCTGAGTTTAAGTCTTTGTCGGTTTTGAGGATTTGAGCGTAACCTAAAACGCCGTTTAAAGGCGTGCGTAGTTCGTGGCTCATATTGGCAAGAAATTCGCTTTTGGCGCGGTTGGCACTTTCTGCTGCTAATGCAGCTTGTTGGAGGGCAGATTCTGCCAGTTTGCGATCGGCAATTTCCGTTTGTGCTTGTTGAAATAGCGTCGATTGCTGGATCGCGATCGCCAATTGCACGCACAATTGCCGGAGGGATTCTATTTCTGAGGAATCCCAGGGACGGGGGCCGCTGCAATCCTGGGCGATCAGCAGTCCCCAGAGCTGATTTTCTGCGGTCGGTTGGGTCTGTGAAATGCTTTCTCGTGCTTTTAAAATCGGCACTATTAAGTTAGCTTTTACTTCAAATCCTTCGAGAAATTTCATGTGGCATTCCGTCAAATTTTCCCGGTAAATATCTTCCATAGATCTAATACCGCCTTGCTGATAAATCTCAACAAATTTTTCTCTAAAACAGCCATCAATATTGTTAAAATTTAGCAGCGAAATTCTATTTTTTGCCACGGATTCCACAACAACAAAGCCGCTCCAGTCGGGATTAAAACGGTAAATAACTGTGCGGTCTGTTTGCAAAAATTGCCGCACTTGTTCGACAGCAGTTGTCAGGACTTCTTCTAAATTTAGGGAGGAGCGAATGCGATCGAGCATGGCCACTACCAGCCGTTCTCGCCTTAATTGCTGCTCCAGTGCCATCTCCGCTTGTTTACGTTCGGTGATGTCGGTAATTACTCCCACTAACCCGATTAAATGACCAGTTTCATCTTTAATGCCGTCGGCGCGAAATAAAGTTGTTACCAGTTCGTTGTTTTTAGTGTTGATTTTGAGTTCGCCTTGCCAAGATTTGCCTTTACGGATCGTTTTAAACATTTCTAGCAGCACTTTAGTTTGGGGGTAAATTGCTGTTAATCCGCCTGCTGTGTTTAGTTCTTCTGCTGTGTAGCCGTACTGTTGAACAAAGGCTTGATTGTGGTAGAGCGATCGCCCTGTCAAGTCAGCAATGCCGATCGCATCGCTGGTGCTTTCCACCGCTTGAGTAACTCGCAGCAAATCTAGTTCTGCTTGTTTGCGATCGCTAATATCAGTAATAGTGCCGATATAGCCTTTAATTTCCTGCTTGTCTCCGATTTCTGCAATTGCCTGACCGATCACCCAGATTACCCGACCGTCTGGACGCTGAAAGCGGTATTCTGATTTAAAAGGAATTTTGTCAATAATTGCTCGATGCCATTCATTTTTTACCCGATCAACATCGTCGGGATGTATGGCATTCATCCAGCCAATTTCGGCTGCTAATTCTGCATTTAATCCCGTAATTTCGCTCCACCGTTGATTCACATAAAGGCAATTTCCCAAGGTGTCGGTATGGAATATGCAAACTGGCGATGCTTCTGCTAAAGTTTGGTAGCGTCGCTGGCTCGATCGTAGGGCTGATTCTACCTGTTTTCTATTAGTTATATCGCGGACTATAGAAATGATTTCGCCACCGAAAAGCATTGTTAGCGACAATTCTTGAGGGAACTTAGTACCGTCCCGGCGCTGACCGGTAGCTTCTATATTGCAGTACCCTTTTTGCAGGAGCATCGGCATTATTTGTAATTCAAAAAATATATTTTCTGCTTTACTGTAGAGCATTTTCCATTTCTTCCCATACAGTTCGCTAGGGCTAGCCAAGCCGTACATCTTGAGATAAGCGTCGTTGGAATAAATACATTCTTTATTATTATTAAAAATGGCGATGCCGTCATAAGCAGCGGACATTGCTACTGCTTGTCGCTGGAGTTGGGACTCTGCTTGTTTACGAGAGGTAATATCGTGACCGACTGAGTAGATTAAACCTTCTTCGCTAAATGGCGATGCCGTCCACAGGAAGTATTTGTAAGAACCGTCTTTGCAGATGTAGCGGTTTTCAAAGGAGATACTGGACGTACCCGCGATTAGTTTTGCTCCTTCCGCTGCGGTGGCTTTTCGATCGTCGGGATGAACAAATTCGATCATTGGCTTGGCAAACAATTCACTAATACTGTAGCCTAAAGCTGTTGACCAAGCTGGGTTTAAACGTTTAAAATGACCGTCAAAACCTACAATACAAAGCAAGTCTAAGGAGATGGTAAAAAAACGATCGCGCTCTGTTTGTGCCTGCTTTAATTCAGTGATATCCATCACTAAACCATCCCAGAGAATATCGCCTTCGCTGCCAGATTTGCTCTCATTAGTGAGCCTTTCTGGTCTCGCCGCTCCTTGCAGCCACTTAACTTTTCCAGATGGTAAAGTCTGCCGCCACTGCTGCTGCCAAGGTTCCAGCGTTGTGGCTGAAATGGCGATCGATGTTTTTAAATCTAAGAGATCGTCTGGGTGAATTCCCTTGGAAATCAGTTCCGCATTTTGCTCTATTGCTTCTGCCTCTAATTCGTAGAGTTGGCGGCTGCCTGAAGAGATGTAGGGGAAAGACAATTTTCCCGTGGCTGACATTCGTAATTGATAAATTATTCCCGGCAGGTTAGCTACCAATTTTTGAAAGCGAGCTTCGCTTTGTTCCAGTGCTTTTTGTTGCTGTCTGTATTCGGTAAAATCTCTAATTGTACCCACTATTACTTTACTGCCGTCTGCTATTTGGAAGACGCTTTTTTTGGTAGAAATTATGTGTTCTCTCCCTGCCGAGTCTGTGAATTTTTCTTCGGTTTCCAAGCAGATCCCCGTTGTCAATACTTCTTCATCTTTAGTCCAAAAAACAGCAGCTTCTGATTGGGGGAAAAAGTCATAATCTGATTTGCCGATCAGTTCTTGCCGCGATTTGCCGACCAACTGACAAAAAGCATCATTTAATATCATCCAGCGGTGTTGCTCGTCTTTGACAAAAATTGGGTCTGGCGTAGCATTTATGGTGTGGTTTAAAAATTCTTCTGACGCTTTCAGTTTTGCTTCGTAGCGGTAGCGATCGCTCACGTCCAACACTACTTCGATTATCCGGTCGATAGACCCGTCCAGGCGGCGGAGGCAGCGAAGGGAAACTCGCGTGTGAACTATTTCGCCATTTTTTCTGAGCCACCTTTTGTCTAAGATGTAACCGTCGAGCCTACCTGCTAACATCTGAGAAAATTTTTCACAATTACCCTCCAAATCCTCTGAATGAGTCAACTCTAGCCAATTCTTTTGCACGAGTTCATAGCGCTCATAGCCCAGCAAATTGCACAGGGCATCGTTAACTTCTATCCAGTGGCAATTTAAAGGAATTTCGCTGTCAATAATTGGAGCGATGATTGCAATGCCGATCAGGGAATTTTCCACCACCGAGCGATATTTTTCTTCACTTTTTCGCAAAGCATCTTGACTGTTCTGGCGTTCTATGGCGTAACGGAGCGATCTAATTAACAGTTCGCTGTCGATTTTTCTTTTTACCAAGTAATCCTGTACGCCGACCGAAATTAACCGCAGGGCAAGTTCTTCGTCGTTTTGGGCGGTCAGAACTACGATCGGCACATTTACCCCGTACTCTTGTACCCGAGCCACCGTCTCGATTCCCAGACTATCTGGCAGTGAAAGGTCTAATAAAATTATGTCAAAAGTTTCTTGATTCAATCGCTGCTGCGCTTCGCTGAGACGCTCTACTTTCGTCAGCACTATACGCTGCGATCCACCTATTTCTGACAGTAAATCTTCAATCAGCTCAGCTTCCTGAGGGTTGTCTTCTACTAACAGAACTTTAAAGCAGATAGGAGGCAAAGCTAAGTTAAAAACTGCTTTCATAATATTTTTTAATCAGAAAATCTTAAACTAACTTGAATTTTAGCTTTTATTTTCAGGGCAATTATTCAATTGCCCATACACATATATCGACCGTAATATTGCGGGTGAGCAAGCACTACAAAAATTATATTTAATTATTATTCTATCACGCACTAACTAGACTGTCAACGGGAAAGATTTTTTATTCTAAATGGCAATTTATACCAGTTAAAAAAAGAATCCAAATGTAGCATATATGCCAAGCTAAAGAGTCACAATAATGACCCATTATTTACTTATTATATTTGCCATATAAAATGGGGGTAACTTGTGGAGCGTATTTTATATTTATGAATTAAAATATAGAAATCAATTCAGTTTGCCTACCTTATAGCTTATACCTTTTGACGACAGGATCTCTCAATTAAGCTAGAGTAAAGTAAAAAGTTGAACCTTGCTCCGGTTCCGATTCCACCCAGATACATCCGCCGTGAAGTTCCACAATTTTTTGACAAATTGCTAAACCAATACCTGTCCCAGAATATTCTCTTTGAGTATGCAAGCGCTGGAAAATTTGAAAGATACGTTTTTGATGCTGGGGAGCAATCCCAATTCCATTATCGGAGACAGAAACTAACCAGTTTTCCTCCTGTTTGCAAGCGGTAATATGAACCACAGGCGGTGCATCGTGGCGATATTTAATCGCATTGCTGACTAAATTTTGAAATAGCTGTACGAGTTGAGAAATATCCCCCATTACCGTGGGTAATTCGCTGTAGGTGACAACGGCTTTAGTCTCGCGGATCGCCCCTTGCAAGTTCGCCAGTGCTTGCTCGACTGCATGATTGCAATCTGTCAGTTGAAAAGGTTTCCGACTCCGGCCCACGCGGGAATATTCGAGTAAATCGTCAATTAAAGTTTGCATTCTGGTGCAGCCCTGAACGATATTGCCGATAAACTTACTACCTTGGCTGTCAAGTTGGTCTTTGTAGCGTTTTTCTAAAAGTTGAGCGTAACTGGCAATGGTTGCTAAAGGCGCTTGCAAGTCATGAGAAGCCACATAAGCAAATTGTTCTAGTTCTGCATTTGAACGCGCCAATTCTTGGTTAGATTTTAATAGAGCAGATTCGGCGCGCTGGCGGTGGGATATCTCTTGTTGAAGTACCAAATTTTGCTCTTGCAGAGCTTTTTCAACAGCGCGGCGGGTGCTGATTTCTTGTTGCAAAATTTGGTTTTTTTCCTGAAGAGTTTTTTCGACTGCTAAGCGGCTCGTGATTTCTTCTTGCAGCAGCATATTTTGTTCTTTTAGCTGCTTTTGTAAATTCCGGAGGCTGAGGTGACTTTCGATGCGGGCGAGCACTTCTTCAAACTGAAATGGCTTGCTGATATAGTCAACAGCTCCCACAGCAAATGCGTTTACTTTGTCAAATACTTCATCTTTAGCGCTGATAAAAATTACCGGGATTTCGCGAGTTTTTGCTTCTAGTTTCAAGTGCTGACAGACTTCGTAGCCGTTCATTTCCGGCATCATTATGTCGAGCAAAATCAAATCTGGTGGATTAGAATTGCAGGCTCTCAAAGCCATTTTTCCGTTAATCACGCAGCGAGGGGTGTACCCCCTCTGAGTCAACATCGTAGACAACAGACGCAGGTTTTCTGGTGTATCGTCTACTACTAAAATGTTTCCTAACGGCGTCCCTGGTTGCTGATTGTTCATTGATTATTTCCCAGTTACTATTTTCTTCACAAAAAATGTTGGCAGCTATTTTATTTAGAACTTACGGAAAACACCCGGTTTCTAGTAGGAATATTGGGGAAAGAAAATGAGGAATCCGCTCATAAACCGGGTGTTTAGCCGTTTGTGTACAAGCAAGTCCTGTTATTGTTCGTTTACCAATCCTCAAATCCCCAGCAGCAGAGTCAGAGCATTATTGTTCCAAGTCAATCCTTTGTCTAAAACTTTAAATCCCGCGACTTCGCACATAGCTTCTAAAGCAGTAGCTGTAGGCAGCCACCAGCACGGCGCAAAATCGTTCAGGTCAAAAACTGCTTTCTCAGTTATCCCTATAAGTTGGTTGTTGTTGATGTATGGCCGCCAATAAGCTGTTAAAATAGCTCGTTCAGCGTCGTCCAAAGCGGGAATAAACATTACTCCAGAAGCGGGAATTTCATAGTGGCCCAACTCATTTTCTATTACTTCTTGGGTAATAACTGAAGTGAAGATTAAATGCTCGCGAGTTATCTGACGCAAGGCAACTAAAATCTGCAACGGATGGGGGTGATGGTACAAAACTCCTGCACAGTGAGTTACATCGTAAGGCTCGCCAATGTCTGCAAGCTGAATCTGAGTGATATCTTGATTGATACAGTGATAATTAGCAATATTTAAACTTGTCATGCGATCGTGAAAATCTGGCCACCACTGGAGGGATGCCGGCATCGCATCAATCATTGTCAGAGAAACTGCACCGTATTTGCTAGCTACAGATACTTTTTCGTTGACAGTTCCCCACAAGCCGCCGACTTCTGCAAAAGTCTTGCCTTTGACTACTCGGGCGATATAGCGATCGCGAATATCCTTAGCCTCTAACTCTAATAATAGAGTAGATTCCCCTGTTTGACGCTGTTTTTCTAAAATTTCCTCTAATTTTGGGGATATTTCTGGATCTTTTGGTCTAATTTCTAATGCCATCAAGTACAACATTATGGCTTCGTTAAGCCGATCGCTCTCAGCAAAGTTTTGGGCTATTTGGCAGTAAAATTCAGGAGCGTGCAGCGGCTGCATTTGGTGGTGATAGTAGCTAGTTGCTACATCTGAATCTACCGGAGTTCTTTTAATTAGAGCCTCACCTAACTTTATGTAAATTTTCGGTAGAGACGGGTCGATTTGAAGCGCACAAAGGTAGGCGGAAACAGCATCGTTCCATGCGTGACTTTCACTCAAAGCATCGCCTAAATTGTAATAAGACCAAGAAATAGTGGGATTAAGTTCAATAGCACGTTGGTAAGCGGTAGCTGCGGCTTTCCACTGTTCGGCTTTTAACAGCGCTGCTCCTAAATTGTGGTAAGTCCAAGAGAATTCTGGATTGAGTGCGATCGCCCGCCGATAAGCGAGTGCTGCTGCAGCAAACTTTTGAAGTTTAACTAAAGTCAAAGCTAAGTTATAATGAGACCAAAATAAATCCGCATTTAGTGCGATCGCCCGTTCGTATGCAGCCTCAGCTTCTGACCATTTTTCTAGTTTAAAAAGAGCATCTCCCAACTTGTGAAAAGCTGCGAAAAAATTCTGGTCTACTTCAGTCGCGCGCTGGTAAGCTGCAGCGGATTCAGACCATTCTTCTAATCGATCGCAAGCTGCACCGATGCTGTAGTAAGACCAAGAATAATCCGGGTTGATTTCAACAGCCGTGCGGTAGGCGATCGCAGCTTCTTGCCATTTTTCTAAATTGAGCAGCACGCTGCCTAAGTTGTAGTAGGACAAAAAAGAATTGGGATTTAAATCAATACTTTTTCGGTAGGCCGCCTCCGCTTCGCGCCAGAGTTCCTTAGCTTGCAAAACATTGCCTAATTTGTAATGAAACTCCGAAATATCCGGCTGGAGTTGAATAGCTTTGCGGTAGTGAACAATAGCTTCGTCCCACTGTTTCAGCTCGCTAGCAGCTTCGGATATTTTGCAATAAGCTTCGCAACAACTCGGGTTTAAAAAAATGGTGCGATGGTAACAAACTAGCGCTTTTTCGGGTTTATTTTGGGTCAGCAAAGTATTACCTAAGTCGAGATATTCTTCTGCTATTTCTATCGGTTCCACTATCAGTGCTTGATACCAACAGTCTGCTGCTTCCTCAGCTTGGCCGACTTGGGTAAATATCCGGCTCAAATTTCGGTAAAATCCTGCAAAGTTTGGTTGCAGGGAGATGGCTTTTTGGTAACAGGCGATCGCCTCTTGCCACTGTTCCAATGTAGCGCAGAGAGTGCCGAGGTTAGCAAAAGCTTCGGCAAAATCGGGTTGCAGGGCGATCGCAACTTTATACCAATACCTTGCGTCTTCTAGTTTACCCTGAGCTTGCAGCGCCTTTCCTAGGGTTTTGCAAGTCTCTGCAGAGTTGGGTTCCGATGCCAAAACTTGTTGGCAAAGTGCGATCGCCCGATCGAAGTTGCCTGTAGCTAAATAAAGTTCTGCCTGTTGCTGAAAATTCACCTGCGCTGTTTCTGAATTCATTTTTTCTTTTCCTTTTGAGTTATCATTCCATGTAAAATTATATGCTACACTTTGCCAAAGTTCAAGTTTTTGTAAGTAGAGCAACCGAACACACAATAATGATGAATGTCCGGCACATTAATATAAACTATATAATCATAGGTTAACAGCGAGCTAAATAATGTCAACAGCTACTCAGACACCGCAATTAAGCGTAATTATACCTGTATATAATGGCGATCGCTACATCGTACAAGCGGTGGAGAGCGCCCTAGGTCAAACTTTTACTAATTTGGAGATTATAGTTGTAGATGACGGTTCGACCGATCGCACGCAGCAAGTATTGCAGCCTTATTTTGACAGAATTCGCTACATATATCAGGAAAATCAAGGAGTAGCAGCCGCCAGAAATCTTGCTTGCCAACTAGCGCAAGGCGAGTTTTTAGCCTTTCTAGATGCCGATGACTATTTCCTACCATCCAAGCTAGAGAAACAACTAGCTTGCTTTGACGCTGACCCCACCTTAGATATGGTGCAAACAGGTTGGCTGATCGTCGATGAAACCGGGCGAGAGATTTCTGCTGTCAAGCCTTGGCAGCAAGCGTCTAAATTAGATTTAGAAAGCTTTATTCTCTATAAATGCGTGCGACCGAGTGCGATGATGCTGCGCCGAAAGTGGTGGGAAAAATTGGACGGTTTCGATTCTCAGTTTCCACTAGCAGAAGATTTAGACTTTGCCTTACGTTTAGCTTTAAAGGGGTGCAAAGCAGTTTGGTTAGAAGAAACACTTACCTGTTATCGCCAGCACAATTCTAACCTCATGTCAATCGGTTTTCGCGTAATGAAGAATATAGAAATTGTAATGAAGAAATTCTTCGCTAGACCCGATTTGCCTCAGCCAATCCGGCAGTTAAAAAACCCGGAACGCTATCAATGCTTAAAGTGGCTGGCATGGCGGATGTATCGCGACGGTCATCTAGCAGAGATGGCACAGTGTTTAGAAGAGTCATTGCAATATACGCCTTTTTCGCCCACAAAAACAGTTTTGAATTGGCTAGAAAGTTTTCAGATGGCTTCGGAAGAATATGGTGAAAATTTTGACGCTTATTCGCTGAGTAAGTTAGCGGAATGGCAAGAGATTATTATGATGGTGATGACTAATCCACCCCAATCTCAACAAAGTTCTATTCCCATACATTCAAAAGCGCAAGCGCACATTTTACTCTACAACACGGACGATCCGGGCGTAGGAGGATTAGCGCAGTACAATCATGCCATTCTTTGTCAGTTAGCCATGTTGGGCTATCGAGTCACGTGCGTGCAAACCAAACATTCTAGCCCCTTGCTTGAGCGAGAACGAGAGTTAGGTATAGAACACTTGTGGCTGGATTTTAGCGGGCATAAAGATTTACAGCGGGTGTTAAGAAATACTCAGGATGCACGAGAGCTTTTTGCTAGCAATCAACCGGATATGATTATTTTTAGCGATGGTTGGCCATTTTCCAATTTTGCCGCTAAACAGGTAGTTATTGAAATGGGAATACCATACATGATGGTGATTGGGTTAGTTATGCCAGAACACGCAACTTTTGCCTGCGGGGATGTAGTGCCTTATGTAGAAGGAGTGCTCTACCACTGCCTGCAAGCTAGAGCCTTGATTGTTGGCGCTTACGAACATTTGAATTTATTATGCCAAGATTTCAAGTTGCCAAAAGAGCGAGGACAAGTGATTTACTTGGGGCGTTCTCCCAAATATTTTGCACCTCCTAATGCTGCGGCTCGTCAACGCCTGCGACAAGAAATAGACATTCCTGAAGATGCGATTGTTTGTTTCACATCGGCTCGATTGGCATCGATTAAAGGGCATCGATATCAAATCGAAGCAATCAAGCAGTTGCAGCAGTCTCCTGTGTGGTATAAACTGTATTTTGTGTGGGCAGGAACTGGTGAGGGAAGCGCTGACAATGTAGAAATAGAATTGAGGGAAACTATTAAAGAGTTAGGGGTGAGCGATCGCGTGAAGTTGATCGGACAGCGCTGGGATATCCTAGATTGGCTCGATGCTAGCGACATATTCATTTTGACTTCTGTGGCAGATGCAGCGCCTTCCCTTGCAGTCATGGAAGCGATGGCTAAGGGATTGCCCGTAGTTGCAACGGCTGTGGGCGGCATTCCTGAAGGGCTTGGTGATACTGGGAAATTGTTGCCAGATCCGAATACCGATCCAGAGGGAACCGCGAGGGAATTGGCGGAAACTGTAGAAGCTTGGGCAATGAATTCAGAATTGCGACATCAAATCGGTCAAGCTTGCAAGCAGCGGGCCGAGAAAGTGTTTAAAGAGGAACGGATGTTGGCAGAGTCGATGGAGGCGATCGAAAAAGCTTTAGTTTGCGATGATAACCAAACAGATCAATTTGTTACTCAAAAAGAGGTTCAGAGGTCAATAACGAAGATAGAAAGCCGGGTGCATTACAGCTCTTTAGTGTGGAATGCTTGGCAGGCTTACTGTCAAGAAGATCTAAGCAGAATGCAGAAGTCGCTTCAAGAATCTTTGAAGTACACACCTTTTTTGACTACAGAAACGCTATTAAACTGGGTCGAATATTTTGGCAATTTCTCGTCAGCTAAAGGGCATAATTTAGATACATATTCTCTAATTAATTCAGCAGAATGGCAACAATTAGTCGAGGAAGTACAGGGAATTGAATCTGTTTTTTATGCACGCTAAAACACCAGATTTACATTGAAAATTCGGATTGTTGTCAGCAGTAAAATTGCATCTGCCTTCTGCCTGACATCCTTTACATCCGTTATATCCCTTACAGAACCCGTTGCCGAACCCTTCCTTATCACCGATAAAACTCATGTCAATGCCTAATTCGACACCGCGAGTAAGTGTAATTATTCCAGCATATAATGGCGATCGCTACATCGCGCAAGCGGTAGAAAGCGTCATCAGCCAAACCTATAAAAACTGGGAAATTATCATCGTAGACGACGGCTCAACCGACGACACCCGCCAAGCGTTGCAGCCTTATGTTGAAAAAATTCGCTATGTTTATCAGGAAAACCAAGGAGTAGCTGCCGCCCGCAACCGAGGAATTCAGGAATCCCGAGGCGAATTAATTGCTTTTTTAGATCAAGATGACTTTTTATTGTCCGATAAGTTAGCTGGACAAGTTGCGTTATTTGACGCTCAGCCATCATTAGGAATTGTTAATAGTGGCTGGCGAATGGTTAAAGAGCAAGGCGAAAGTATTTTCGATGTCAAACCCTGGGAATACTTGCCTCAGCTAGACTTAAAAACCTGGATTGTTTATCTGCCACTACTTCCCAGTGCGATGATGTTTTCGCGGCAGTGGCTGGAACGAGTCGGTGGCTTTGATTCTCAGTATGATTCAGTAGATGATGCCGACTTAATCTTGCGTTTAGCACTATCTGGTTGTGAAGCTGCTTGGTTGCATCAAGTGACAGTATGCTACCGCCAGCACGGGCAAAATGTGTCCATCCAGAGAGCGCTAAAACAGGCCAACCTTTGTATTAAATTAAAGCAAAGTTTCTTCAGTCGAGCCGACTTGCCAGAGGACATCCGCCAATTAGAAAAGCAGGCGTTGTATGAAGCTCTGACATGGATGGCGTGGCAACTTTACTACAGCGGCTATCCGGCAGAAATGACTGACTATTTGCAAAAATCTTTGGATTATACCCCGTACTCCCTGACAGCAACTATAGCAGATTGGGTAAAGCGCATCACTGAAATTGCTAAGACCTACGGTTGCAATATTGATGCCATTTCTCTCAGACAATTACCCGAATGGAAACAGTTAATGGCTAGTATTATTACTCCCAAAAAAGTGCGCGTCAGTGTCATCATCCCGGCTTACAACTGCGAGCGCTACATTGTCAGAGCCGTAAAGAGTGTTCTGGGCCAGACTTATCAAAACTGGGAAATTATCGTCGTAGACGACGGCTCAACTGACAACACTCGCCAAGTTTTATCACCTTACCTCGATTTAATTCAATACATCTATCAAGATAACCAAGGAGCAGCAATTGCTCGAAATCGTGCTTGCAAGTTAGCACAAGGGGAATTTTTAGCTTTTCTAGATGCTGACGACTTCTTCTTACCTGAAAAACTCGAAAAACAAGTAGCTTGTTTTGACGCTGACCCCACATTAGATATGGTGCAAACAGGTTGGGTTATCGTTGGCAAAAACGACGAAGGCATCTATGGAGTCAAGCCTTGGGAAGAAGAACCAAAATTAGATTTAGAAGCCTTTGTTTTTTACAAATCAGTGCGTCCCAGCGCCATGATGCTCCGGCGAGAGTGGTGGGAACGATTGGGCGGTTTCGATCATCGCTTGCCGCCAACCGAAGATTTAGATTTTGTGCTACGTTTAGCTTTAAAAGGCTGCAAGTCAGTTTGGTTAAAAGAGATATTAACCTGCTATCGTCAGCACGACAGCAATATCATGTCTAACGGCTCCAAATTAATGAAAAATACGGAAATTTTGATGGAGCAATTTTTTGCTCGGCCAGATTTACCTCAGCACATCCGCGACTTGAAACGCGCGGAACGTTACAAGTGTTTCGTATGGATAGCATGGCGGATGTATCGCGACGGATATTTGGCAGAAATGGTCGAATGTCTGGAAAAATCTCTGTATTACACTCATTTGACAGGCACTGAAACTGTTTTTAATTGGCTGGAAACTTTTAAGGGGGTTTCGGAACAGTACGGCTACCACTTTGATGCCTATGCTTTAACCAATTTACAGGAATGGCAAGACATAGTGGCGATCGCAGCGAACAATCCTTATCAGTTTCAATCGGCTCCCAGTTTGACTTCTCGGCAGCCAACAAAGCACGTACTCCTGTACACAGAAGACTCAGGAGTCGGCGGTTTGGCTCAGTTTAACCACTCGCTGATGTGTAAATTAGCTGCCGATGGCTACCGAGTTACCAGCGTTCAAAGTCAAGCTTCTAATCCTTTAATTACCGAACAAAAACAGCTAGGTATCGAACATCTTTGGCTAGAGTTCGACACGATGAAAGAGTTTTTGCGAATAGCTTACAATTTGGATGATGCTAAAAAGATTTACGCCCAGGCTCAACCGGATTTAATTATATTTAGTGACGGCTGGCCGATGGCTAACTTTGCAGCTAAACAAGTTGCGATCGAGCAAAATATACCGTACATAATCAGTCTGGGTTATATCAATCGCAATTATGAAACCTTCGATCGCGGCGATCAAATTCCCTATTTCGATGCAGTTGCCTACCAGTACATGGTAGCCAAAGCAGCAGTAGCAGTTTCCCACGAGAATTTAAACTTGTTCCAAAGTCTATTTAAAGCGCGTCTAGAACAGGGAAAAGTAATCTATTATGGCAGACCAAATAGTTATTTTGAACCCCCGAATCTTTCCACTCGCCAACGCCTGCGTCAAGAACAACGAATCCCCGAAAATGCTGTTGTTTGTTTTACGGCGGCGAGATTGACTCCCATTAAAGGATATCAGTATCAATTGCAGGCGATCGCCCAATTGAAAAATCGTCCAATTTGGTCCCAAATTTACTTTGTTTGGGCCGGGCCTGGGTCTACTACTCACGACAATATGGAACCTGAATTAAGAGCAACTGTGAGCCAATTGGGAGTAGAAGAACAGGTTAAATTCTTAGGACAGCGCTGGGATATTGCCGATTGGCTAGACGCCAGCGACATCTTTATTTTATCTTCCCAAGCAGAAGGAATGCCACTAGCAATTATGGAAGCAATGGCGAAAGGATTGCCCATAATTGCCACAGCAGTCAGCGGGATTCCTGAAGAATTGGGAGACACGGGAAAGTTACTGCCCGATCCTACAATCGATCCAGCAGGAACAGTAAAAGAGTTGGTAGAAACGGTCGAAATATGGGCAGAAAATCCCGAAGCGCGCAGGCTTGCAGGACAAGCTTGCAAAGCGCGAGCTCAAGAACTATTCAAAGAAGAACGAATGCTTCGGGAATATGGAGAAATAATTGAACAGGCATTTGTAAGTGATGAGAGCGACAGTTTCTCTATAAGTCCGAAACTCCAAAAGCAGGTACAGCAAGTGGATAGCCTGCTGAAATACTATTATTTAGTGTGGAAAGCTTGGGAGGCTTACGAGCGGGGAGATATGTCCGAGATGGTGAATAATTTGCAATCTGCTTGGGCTTGCACACCTTATTTTACCACAGAAACTATCTTTGATTGGGTGAAAAATTTTGGTATTTTAGCTGCGGAAAAAGGAGTTCCATTCGATACCAACGAGCTGATTAACTCCCGCTCCTGGCAACAAGTGATAGAATCAATACAGGGTTTTGAAGTGTTGTCATCTGTTCGTTAAAACTGAGTTTTAGCAGCATTCTCAGGAACGGGCAAGATGCCCATTCCACCAAACACCAACCAAAGAAAAATATGCAACTTAAATTCAAGTTCCCACGTATTCATAGACTGCTGCCAATTGGTTTAGCTATTGTCACTGTTCTGTTAATAGCCTATTTGGGACAGCCAAGAGCGATCGCCCAACTGCGATCGAACGTGACAGTAGATTTTGGACAGCCAGCCACCGGTACAATTTCCATGAGTGGCATCCTGCACGGAATCGACACTGCCAAACCCCCGGATAGCTCGATCAAACCATTGCAGCCCAAACTTTGGCGGGCAGGGAGACTCGATATTTACGATCGAGTAATCGCCAGCGGAGCCGAGTTTCAGTTAGTAGTTAGCGACTTGTGGGGCTACGGTAGCAATCCCAATGGCTGGCCATATCAAAATTACCCCGCGTGGGAAGCATTCATCAGACAGTTAGCCCAGCAAAATAAAGGCAAAAAAATTATTTGGGATGTATGGAATGAACCAGATTGGAAAGATCCATTTTGGAAGGGAAGCAGAGAACAATTCTTTGAAACTTACAAAAGAGCTTACAAAATCTTGCGGGAAGAGTTGGGGCCGTCAGCAATGATTGGCGGGCCAAGCCTCGGCCGCTACAGCAAAGAATATCTCGCCGCTTTTTTGGATTACTGCAAGGCTAACAAACTTGAAGTAAACTTCCTCTCATGGCACGAACTTAACGACGCGATGATTTTATTTGTTGACGATCACGTAATTGAGGCTAAACGCAATTTTCAGCAAAGTCCTTCTTACAAGGAACTGAAATTGCAAAAAATTTACGTCAACGAAATTGTCGGGAACTTAGCGCAGTACCAGCCGGGGGAAATCTTAGGTTATTTGTATAACTTAGAGTATGCAAAAGCTGACGGTGCTTGCAGAGCTTGTTGGGAGAGCAAAGGGCCAAATAAAGTTAGCAATTGCTTCAACAATACGCTGAGTGGGATGGTCACGCCTAATACTTTTGAGCCGAGAGCAGCTTGGTGGACATACAAAGCTTATGCTGAGGGAGTTAATTCGCGGGTGCGGAGCTGGTCAAATAACAATCGCCTTGTCGCTTTAGCCAGCAAATCAAATTCTGAAGGTAAAGCACAGATACTTTTAGGTTATTTCGATCCCAATTTTTCCTCAGCAACAACGGTAACATTAACCCTCGGCAATTTGGAGCAGCTAGGTATTCAAAGGGGTCAGAAAATCAATCTAAAATTAGAAAAAATTCCCAACAATCAAGAAGGAGCCGTGCCACAGCTTGTCACAGTTAAAGAAGAAAATCTTTTGGTGGGTAGCGGCAGCTTGGCTTATGTTATCCCTAATTTCAACGTCCACGAAGGCTACTTATTGACGGTTAGCAAGTGAGCTACCTATCCTATTAAATTGTGAACAATTTGTAAGGACACGGCAGTGCCGTGTCCCTACAAATATATAGATTTTATCTAGGATAATTCAAAGATTTTTGCACCGATTCCAACCACTCTCGGACTGTTTGATTTTCGGATTGTGGGTCGTAGTAACACCCTAATTCATCGAGGATGAATGCTTGTAAATCGGCTGGGGCGATCGGCATTTCTAACAGTTTGCTGAGTTCTTGCGATGCAGCTTCAACACTTGCGGGCGGTTCGCTGCTGCGGTAGTTGTTCACTACCTCGCTGGGAGTGTCAGCTTCTAATGGCCAGTCTTGGTGAAAGTAGGAACTGAAAAATTGGGTTAAATGAGGAAATTGATTGATCATTGGGGATAAGCTGTGAGAATAAAGTATCCGGGAGGTAATTTGGCGCTGCGCTGGAGGACGATTCTCAGGCGAGATGTCGAAGTGGCTTTGGATGCGCGGCGACGCAGAGTAATGCCAATTATTCTGTTGGCGTTGTAGTCGATCGTATAACGATTGCCTCGACTTTTCAGCCAGGAGTCGATCGCACTTTGATTTCTGTTCATTGCTTCTCCAATAGCCGCTTCAGCGACGGAACGGTCAGTAAAAGAAGATGCTGCAGAAATTCTCGTTTCGCTTGCGAGTCGCTGTGCTAGTTCTGCTTCTGTTTTGCCAACGTGTCTCTCTAAAGTGTGTCCTCCTGCTGATTCGTGAAAGTCTAATCCGCCGCCCGGTATGTTGGGCACAAAAGCTAGGGTGGTTTGTGGTATAGTTGATCCTTCCGGTGCAACAACCGTGGCGTAAACACCAGGTATAGCCGATTGGAATAATATAATTATTGAGGCGATCGCACAGAGGATACCTAAAAACTTTTTTAGGCGATCGAGTTGATTTTTCATTGCTGTTGAATCTATTTTTTATATTTAGTATAGGTACTTGTTGTTTTTTTGTCTATTTTTTAATCGACTCTTAGTAAGTTAGAAAATGCGCTGTATTCAAATATACGGTTCGCAGTACCCACCCTACTGCTAGTTAGAAATTGCGCGCAGCATTCAAATACACGCTGCGGTTGCGCGCACCCTAAAATTATTTATAATAGTTCGTGATTTCTGCGGTTTACAAAGCTTCACTCACTATGAGAAAATGTTAATAATTCTTTGAAAAAAATCCTGATGATTGATGATAAGTTACTTTATTATCTTTAAAAATGTGAAAAAATGCAAGTAGTTATCCTAGCAGGTGGCCTCGGTACTCGTCTCAGAGAAGAAACAGAATTTCGTCCCAAACCCTTAGTTGAGGTGGGGGGGCATCCAATTATTTGGCACATCATGAAAATCTATGCACACTACGGTTTCCAAAACTTTATTGTGTGCTTGGGCTATCGCGGCAACATGATTAAAGAGTATTTCCTTAATTATGAAGCCATGAACAATGACTTTACTATCTGTCTGGGACGCCAAAATATCATCACTTATCATGAGGAACATCTCGAACAAGATTTTAAGGTGACTCTGGCTGAAACTGGCGCGGCAAGCATGACGGGAGGGCGGGTAAAACGGATCGAAAAATATATCGATCGCGAGAATTTCATGGTGACATACGGCGATGGAGTAGCTGATGTCGATATTGAAGCCTTGATGGATTTTCACAAATCTCACGGGAAGCTGGCAACTGTCACTACATTTCGCCCGATTTCTCGCTTTGGAATTTTGGAGGTAGACAGCGATAGCCGCGTAGTTCAATTTACTGAAAAACCTCAAATCGACGGCTGGATCAGTGTTGGATATATGATATTTAACCGCCGGGTATTTGAGTATTTGGGGGGAGATGATTGTATTTTAGAACAAGAGCCGATGCAGCGTTTGGCGGCAGACGGACAGTTGATGGCTTACCGTCATGAGGGCTTCTTCTTTGCGATGGATACTTTTCGAGAGTACAAGTATTTAAACGAACTTTGGGATGAAGGGAAGGCTCCTTGGAAAGTGTGGAAATAAATTAGTTTGGGGGCGAAATTTAATTTCCGCCCCACACAAGTTTGAATAAAAATTACTATAAAATCACCTCATAAATCCGGTTGCTTCGTAGATATTTCGTGAGTTGTCGCAAAAGTCGCAAAAATCGTAGTAACTGGGTTTTTAGAGATCCCTATCCGTGGGAAGTGAAACTTTTCCAAATAAGGTAAAACTCACTATAAAATAATTATAAAAAATGGATTCGCAAGAAATTCTCAACAGCACAGAAACTTACCTACAAAAGTGCGTTGCACCCCACGCGGAAATTATCGACAGCGACTCGGAAGCGATAAAAACAGCAGTTGTGGGATTGGAAGATCGATCGCTCTTAGCCTTGCGAGTTCCCCAAAAATGGGGCGGTGTAGAAATTACACCGGAGATTTTTTACCAATATCAGGAATTGACGGCTCGATATTCCGGCGCTTTGTCTTTCCTGCAAACTCAGCACCACAGCGCAACTGCGATGATTGCCAACAGCGACAATGAAATGCTAAAAAGCAGATACTTGCCCGCGATCACCCAAAAAGAGTTACGCTTGGGTATTGGGTTTTCGCATTTGAGGCGATCGGGCAATCCTACCGTCACCGCAACTCCCACAAGAGCGGGTTATTTACTGTCAGGAAAAGTTCCTTGGGTAACAGGTTTTGGATTGTTTCAAAAGTTTATTGTAGCGGCGGTACTTCCTGACAAACGCGCTGTTTTCGGTTTAGTGCCTTTTGCCAATATTGAAGGCGAATCGGGTAAAATAGCTTGTAGCGAAATCATGCAGTTAATCGCCATGAACTCGACTAATACTGTGACAGCCACTCTCGATAATTGGTTGCTGCATGAATCGGAAATAATTTCGGTTAAACCTGTCGGCTGGATTTCGGAAAACGACAGCAAAAATATACTGAATTTTGTCCCCGGTACTTTTGGCTGTATTCGAGCGGGATTGGATGTAATTGCAGCAGCGGCGGCTGCTAAGAATTCACCTTTTATAACGACAGCTTACCAAAAACTAGAGCAAAAGCTCGATCGGCTAAAACAGAATTTCCAACAATCTCAACATAGCTCGAAAGCAGAACAATTAGCGCTGCGAGCTCAAGCCATTGATTTAGCGGTGCGTTGCGGGCACGCTGCGGTTGCAGTTTCTAGCGGTGCTGCTAACGGTGCGGTACACCCAGCCGGGAGAGTTTATCGAGAAGCTTTGGTGTATACTGTTTCCGGGCAAACAAATGATGTGATGGAAGCAACGCTCGATCGACTAATCGAATTTTAGATTTTATATTTTATATTGAGATCGCCGAAGGTCAAAAACTTAACTGTGTTTAATAAATAATAGATATATTTAACCTGATGACAAACAACTTCAACTCAAACAACTTAAAAACTATCGCCTACAGCCAAATTATAGACTTAACCCATGCAATTCATCCCAACATTCCCATCTGGCCCGGAGATCCAGCGACAGAAATTGCTACAGTATCTCAAATAGAAACAGACGGGTATTTCCTGCGAAAATTCTCAATGGGAGAACACAGCGGCACTCACATCAACGCACCCAACAGCTTTTATGCAGGAGGCGCCAGCATTGATAATTATTCCCCGCAGTCGCTCGTTGTGCCGGCAATTGCGATCGACATCCGAGAGCAAAGTCTTGCCAATCCCGACTACACTTTAACAATTGATGATATATTGACTTGGGAACGGCAGCACAAACTTATAGAACCGGGAAATCTAGTTTTATTGTATACTGGCTGGCAAGAAAAATGGGATAATCAGGGAGCATTTTTTAACCGAGACGAGCGCGGAATTTGCCACTTTCCCGGATTTGGCAAAGCAGCAACTCAATTTTTGCTAGAAGAACGCTCTATCGCGGGCATTGGAACCGACACCCACGGAGTCGATACTGGGCGAGATGAAAGTTTTGTGGTGAATAAATTGGTATTGGAAAAGCAGCGAATAGTGCTGGAAAATCTAGCAAATCTCGACTTGTTACCTGCGGCTGACATCACTTTAGTTATCGGAATATTGCGTCTTTTGGAAGGTTCCGGCTCGCCTGTGTCGGTGTTAGCTTTTGTCGCTTAGTGCGGTAAAACTTACATCTTGTACTATTCTCAAGAACAGGCATCTTGCCTGTTCCACAAAGAGTGAATTTTCTTGTGGAACAGGCAAGATGCCTGTTCCTAAATAGGTAATTGAGAATGGTGCAATATCTCAGGTAAAATTAGATTGAGAGAAGTCGAGTAAAAACAATAAGATTAATGACAGAACTGCCCAAGGATCTCAACGAGGCGATCGCCCAATCCCGCATTGCCACCGCCGCCGCCCTCTCGGACGGCAAAAATCTAGTGCAAGTCGAATTAGTATTTCCAGAAATCGCCCTGCAAGCACAGTCTATCACCCTACAATTTCTCCCAGAATTTGAGGAAATCTACCCCGGAGTAAAAGTCTTTTTTCCCGACACTGGTGCGGCAGCCCTCGCGCGCCGCGACTGGGGAGAAACACCGTTTAAAGTCACTGATTTGGGTAGCAGTCGCACCCCTGTTGAAGATAAAATATCACCGGAAGATCAACTTTTCATTTTGATCAATCCAGCAGCCGTAGAAGTGGCCCAAGTTGAAAAAATTTATATCGCTGCGGCCGGTCGCCCAGTAATTCTACTCAACCCGCGCCTGGAAGATGTTGCCACCATAGGTATAGGCTATGCGGGCCGACAATTGCGCGATCGATTCCTCAGCAAAATTGAATCCTGCTACTACATCAGACCCCTAGATACTGCTGCTTTATTCCGCTGCTACCCCCAATCGTGGCAAGTGTGGCTGGAAACAAACGACGAATACGAACTAATTTCTGAAACCGCCCAAAAACCTGTCGGAGACGATTTAGAGCGGATTTTAGCCGCTTCTCTCCCAAGCGCCGATCCTGACTCCACCACACCTGCCAAACCTGTAAAAAAGAAAGGTTTTTTGGCAGAACTCCAGACATTCCTCAAAGCTTTGACTCAGTGACCGCAGTTTTCAATTCTCTGAAATACGCCCAGGACACGGCCAGGCGCCGTGCCCCTACCGGATATTTCTACTTCGCTCAAATTAAAACTGCCATAATATCGTTTCCGGTTGCATCGGTATTGTTCAAATGTCTAAACAGTCAACAGTCAACAGTCAACACTCATATCGAGGAGTGCAACCGGAATTGATATAACTTGCCTGTGTTTCTATCAGTAGGTACGCAAACAGCTACTGGTGAGCTTTACAGAATCTTTATAAAAAGCAGTATAATGGGTGACACCCCTCCACCGTAAAAGAGTGGAGGCAAATAACAGCAAAATCAGATGCTATAAGCTAGAGATGGGGCTTTTGAGTCAGGGAAGCGGATAAACACAATGGAGCACCGGCGCATTGTTATCGGGGACGTACACGGGCATTATGACGGGTTAATGACCCTGCTAGAGGCACTTGCCCCCGGCTTGGACGATCGCGTCTATTTTTTGGGAGACTTAATTGATCGTGGCCCCAAAAGCGCTCAGGTATTAGATTTTGTGCAGCAAAGCCCCTACCAAACTCTGTTGGGCAACCATGAACAACTGATGCTGGAGGCTTTGTCGGGGACGCCGATGGATATGCGAGCGTGGCAATCTTGGCTCTACAGTGGCGGCGATGCGACAGTAGCGAGCTACAGAGATACAGGGATGATGCCGTACAAACACTTAGAGTGGCTGCGCTCGCTCCCCACGCACCTGGACTTAGGGGACATCTGGCTGGTTCACGCCGGCGTTGACCCCCATCTGTCCCTCGATGAACAGTCGATAGAACAACTGTGTTGGATTCGCAGGGAATTTCACACCATGTCGAAACCCTATTTTCCTAATAAATTAATTATCACCGGTCACACGATCACCTTTACCTTTCATGGGGTCAGACCGGGCGAATTAGTCAGGGGCGAAGGGTGGTTGGATATTGACACGGGTGCTTATCATCCCAAAAGCGGATGGCTGACAGGATTTGACCTCAGTTACCGCAGAGTTTATCAAGTAAATGTATTTAACCATCAAGTCCGAATTTTGCCGTTTGACGAAGTTGTCAGGCAATTGAAGCCGCAGCCGATTGCACCGCCGGAACCTGCGATGGATTCTGTTGTTCAACAGCAGTGTTAAATCAAGTTTTAGTTGTAGGGTGCGTCAGTTTAAGTTTGATCAATTAAATCCAAATTGACCCGATCGCTGACGCACTCTAAGAACTAGATTGATTTTGTAACGAACCGCTTTCGATGCGAACATCGCGAAGTAAGAAAAGAGAAGATAAAACAAGAGAGCGCCTGACAGATTTAGAATTGCTACGAACCTAAAAGTCTGCGGATTTCTAGCTTGTAATCCTCATTATTCAAACCTTCACCGCTAGCAAGATCCGGATCTATAGCCTGTGAAATAGCAGCAATACGATCGCCAGTTGCCGGGTGAGTGCTCAAAATGCTAGGAGGAGAAGGCTTGTTGAGCAACTTTTTCATAAAATCAACCATCCCAGATTGAGCGTAGCCCGCTCGCCCCATAGTTTGCAATCCCAACTGATCGGCTTCATACTCAGCTTGGCGGCTGTGGGGACGGCGCAAAGCCAATTCCACCCCAATCTGAACCGCCTGAGATCGATCGAGTCCTGTCGCCGAAGCTACGCCTGAAGCTATGGCCATTTGACGCATTTGTTTAAGCGCGTGGCGAGCATTAATGTGAGCGATTTCGTGGGCGATCACACTTGCCAATTCTGCCTCATTGTCCGCCGCTGCCATCAAACCTTTATTCACATAAACAAAACCGCCCATTGTCGCAAAAGCATTAATATTGTCGTCGTCAATCACTTGAAAAGTATAAGGAATATCGGGGCGAGTGCTTTCTTGAGCGAGCCGCTGACCTATGCGGTTGATATATTCTGTAGTATCCCGATCGCGGTCAATCTTAAACTCGCTGTTCGTTAACTGCTGATTAATTTGTTGGCCAATAGCCACCTCTTGTCGATCGGACATATTGGACAATTGAATAACTTGAATGCCCCGAAAAATCAGTTCAGGCAAAGAAAATGCTTGAGTCGGTTCCGGGGAAACCATCCCAATACCCGCAGCCACAATCAGGGACATAAACAGATAAATCCCCCGGCCACAAGTACGCCGGCAAGTCAACCAAAAACTTTTTAACATGAGTGATAGGTGCCAGAAGTTAGATAAAATTGTAGGAAAAACTCGAAAAGTCACTAAATAGGCAGACGTAATTTGAGGCTGCTTAGTTGCTATTCTAGCTTTTTGTCAATTTTTAACGTTGCCACCAGCTTCTGGGCGATCGAGCCAAGGCTAACCAACCCCCGTCAACTGCCTTCTGGGTTAAGTGCCCCAATCATGCGGATTTTGGGCGATCGTTGTGGTAATATCTTTTAGCTTCAGGACTTACGCATCAATAAAGTATGTCATTGCCAGCGGTAGCTCAGCAATAGCAGCATCTGTTTTTCATCGATGTCTGTGTAAGTCCTGAGCTGTAAACATACTCCTGTCGCTATCAGTATAATAGGCGATTATGAAAATTTTGGATTCTCAAGGCCGACTGTTCGGCAAACTCAGCATTCTAGACGTAGCTGCCGCTCTGATCGTACTGCTAGTTGCAGTCGGAATCTTTTTCTTTCCCGGCACTTCTGGCGGTTCCGTCGCCCAAGTCGGCACCAGTGTCAAACCTGTAGAGATTGATGCAATTGCGATCGGTCTCAAAGGAACAAACGTTCAAGATTTGTTCAAACCAGGTGATAAAATCAATGTGGTGATCCGCAATCAACCCTCCGGTCAGATTACCATCAAATCTGTCAAAACCCTCACCAGAACCCTAGCAGTTCCTCAGCCCAACGGCACTCTGAAAGCTCTTCCAGATCCCAGAGAAGAAGAAGCCTTTAGCAAAAATATGATGTTTACCCTAGAGGGAAAAGGTCAACTTACTGAAAATGGCCCGGTTTTAGGTAATACGAAAGTCAAAATTGGCACTACGCTAGAGCTTGAAGGCAACAAGTACATTTTCAACGCCAGCGTTATCGACGTGCGAGTAAAAGAATAATTAGTAGTCAGTTGTCAGTTCATAGTTGACAGTTGACAGTTGTCAGTGGTCATTGGTGTCAAATTCAGACTAAAATTCATGATAAATCTCGCTTCTAGCAGAGTCTAGATCCCCCCTAGCCCCCCTTAAGAAAGGGGGGGACAAGATTGTCAAATTTCCCCTTATTAAGGGGGATTTAGGGGGCTCTAGACTTGCATATAAACGAGAGATACAGCGGTCTTTAGGATTAAGTTGACATCTATGGGTAGTGGGGAATTAATTTTGTTTCTTCCCTCGAACCTGGAACCTCTATCCGTGACATCCGTTTGCATCCGTTAAAAAATCCGTTGCCGAACTTCTTCACCCTTCCGAAAGCAATTTTAAGTATTGCCTAATTAAGCCAATCGTGACAGCGGGAATTTCTAACTGCGGAGTCAAACCTACGTTTTCCAGAGGTTGAAAAACTTTGATTGCTTCGGGGTTGAGATTTGCCAACCGCTGGCCGATATCGGGCCCGGTAAACTGCGATTTTTCTCCCCAAATAATCGCTGTCGGCGTTGTTAGCTGAGTGATGTACAGCGACAAATCAAAGCACAAATCTCCCCGCACAAAAGAGAGGGCGGCATATTCTGCATTTGGTTCCAAAGCAGATGCGAGGTAAGCATCAACAATTTCTTGATAAACGCGGCGGGAATCGGCAAATTGGCGTTGTTCTAGGAAACTACGGATGCCGCCGTCTGTGGCGATGCCGGTACTGTAGAGTAATTTGTCTAAAATCGGCGTGTTGACTAGCTTAGCGAAGAAACTGCTGCCGTAATCTTGTCCGAAGTCCGACAAACCGCTGGGTATGGTCAAAATTAGGGATTTGAAGAGATCCGGCCGTGCGATCGCAGCTCGAATCGCGATCGCCCCTGTCAGCGAAGAAGCAATCACCTCTGTCGGACTGCCGCAAGTTTTTTCTAGAAATTCGATCAACGTTGTGATATAATCTTCAACCTGATAATTTCTTGCCGGATGTTCCGATCGCCCCCAACCGATTAAATCAGGTGCTAAAATTCGATATTCTGCCGCAAAAGCCGGATAAACTTTCGACCATTCGTAGGCACTCGACCCGCCGCCAAAACCGTGAAAAAATACTAAGTTCGGCTTATTTTCCGAAGTTGAGGTCGGCAACCCCATCCAAGGCATTTTTTCAGCAGTGTAGTAGACCATTCTGCCGAGAGAAGTAACTATTGATCGCTGACCGAAGCCGAGGGGTACAAGCATAAACTAACCTCAATCGCTGTTATATTTTAGATTCTTTTCCGTCGCCCCGTCTCTGTTTAAAAAACTTGCAAAGCTGGTGGCGTTTTTGTAAAGATTGAGTAATGATTTAAATCTATTTTAGTACAGGTGAAGCGTGAAACTACAGACAGCAAGTAAGTTTTGCGATTTGGGCAATTCGGCTGTGTAGTTATCCTTACCCTTGCAAACTACCCCCGATCGGAGATAATAGCAAAATGATGGGTAAGACCCCTCAACAAAATAGAGTCTGTTCGCCAACCCCGAAAGCAGGCGCTCGGAAAGGAGGACTATTAGAACTCGCTTTCAGGCAGGCGGCAGGTTTGCCGACGCTCGCCAATCACAAATCATTAATCACGATATTTTGCGGAGCAGTGGCTTTTGAGGTCGAAAGTCTTTGTTGGAGGGCGGGCGATGGGGTTTCGATTCCTAATTGCAGGTTTGGCAATCACGGGCCTCGCCGTTATCAATTCCAAAACAGAAGAAACAACTAATCTCAGGGAGGTCTACTAAAATGCAACTGCTCAGAAAAAGGGATCGCGAGGGTTTTATGGTTGATGCGAAAAGTCTTCAATCTGACGGGTTAGCAGAATTTGACACAGCCTGTCGAAGCATGGATTTAAACGGCAAAAAGTCTGTTGTCGCCACTCCAGAACGCTCAGGCGCAGGGTCAGAGGTGCGATCGCGCGCCACGGTACCTGCAATCGTCCGCGTAGCTTTAGAAGACTTGAAATGCTTTGAAGTAGTAGAACACCAGTTTGCACATTGGGGGGTGACTTTTAGCAATGCCGTCGCCATCCAACCTTCAAACCCAGCCTTTTTCACGGGTTCTGGAGCAACAGTGTTAATGGGGGCCCCCAAAAGCGGACTGATAGAAGTAACTTTTAAGTATCCAGTTCGGTGGGTGTCAGGACTTGTCACCAGTTCGCGACGAACTGTTTTATCTGCTTGTGACATTGACGGCAACCCAATTGTTCAGGATGAAATGCCGGCGCCCAATCTGGTGGGGTCTAATTCTCCGATCGCCCCTAGGGCTCCCCTGCGCGTAAAAGCTCCGAATATTCATAAAATTACTTTTTACGCTTTTGACGGTCAGCTAATAGTCGATGACTTGATTTTTGGATTTTAAAGCCATGCCATAAGTAGCGTCCCAAGTCTGCAAACCTTCGAGAAGGGCATTGCGGACTAAAGCTTCTGGTTCCCGACTCAGCATCAGGCGAAAGCACTCGGCAGCGCGGGAACGGGCGATCGAACTTTTGACTGAACTCACAGGACCAAACCCACCCTGATTCACCAAATCGGTCATTTGTCGCACTGCAATCAAACGCTTCACGGGGTCAGCATCAGTCAAATCCGCCAAGATGCGATCGAGCGCCACTTCATCTTTTGCGGCCCCCAGACTCAACCCTTGCCGCAGCAACAGTCCTGCAATCGCGAGCGTGCCCAAATTCTGCAAAATTAGGCTCAAAGCCATCCAGGGGCTCTCGGAGTCCGCCCAAATTGCCAAACTCATGTAAGCGCCCAAGGTAGCAATGCCGCCGGTGCCGACGGCTAAAACAAATCGGCGGTTCGGGCCCTCCCAAAATTGCTCGCCTTTTGCTCGCAGCAATTGCCAGTCCCACGACTGCCCTCGGTAAACCAGCATCATCGCTGCTATCCCCAGGCCGGTGGAAAACAGTAACTCACTGTTCCACAACCCCCAAACTCCTGCCAGCGTGACAACTGCCAGCCAACCTTTCGATCGAGTCAAATGCTCTAGCAGCCACTTGAGAAGAGCAGTAGAAACCACAGGCGATCGGGCCCAGGAGGTCTTACCATCTGCCCTCCTACGCCTTGTTTCGGCAGTCCGGCCTGTGGCTGTTGGGGTTCCCGGCGGGCGATGAGCGTCCGAACTAAATTCCCTCAAAGCTTGACCATCAGTTATTTCTAAAGACAGGTCGCTCAAGGGGAGATTGCCGAGTTCTAAAGTGCGATCGGACACTTTTACAGGCGATCTATTCAGCTTGGTTGTAGTTTTTTTAACTTGATTCATACTGACTTTTTTGAAAAATAACTTAAAGTTATCCAGGCTTTTTTAGCACTGATTTAGATTCTTGGCAAATAAGACTCTAAGCTTCTATGATACCGGAAATTCAACCCCGTGGCGAGTACCGCAAATGCGCTGAATTCCTAGAAATCCTTACCAAAAATAGAGCAATTGAAGATGGTTGAGAAAATCACGATAGGTTAACAGCGAATATTTCTGCATCACTCTTGAGACAGAATGGCGATCGGAGTTGGCATGATGGCCAAAAATCGAAATTTTTTAATTTCCAAAAATAGGGGAATTTTGAGTGATTCAATTCGTCCGCCAAGAAATGCACGACGAAAATTTAGCCTTTTGCCCGCAGGCCCGGACTCTCGCTGCTATCCCGGTGTCAGATGAGGCTGGGATTAGCTTGACCAGCGGGACGAACCGCAGCCTCCGGGCGGGCCGAGAATCCAGACACAGACAGTATTGTTGGATAATTAGCAGGAGCATTCCTAAACTGCTAAGATTTTTGAATTAATGGGAGTTGAGGAAGCCCATCATCCGGGTTCAAACCGGTAAAGCAGCAAGGCAAACAACCGATAGATCGTGTTCGGCAATTGCGGAGGCTGGAAAAACAGCGGCTTTTGACCAAACTCAGACAGAACTGCGGCCCCAAAGTGTGTCTGCGGAGGTTAGGCTAGTGAAGAGAGGAAAAGAATAGTTACGATCGAGACTTGATTAGTCTACCTTGTAACTTATTGCTCAGTTGTCAAGCCCAACAGTTTTGCATTCTCTGGCAAGCGAGACTCTTGGCACTTCCAACAAGTGGGGAACTCGACCGTCAAAGAACTTGGGTTTGATGGTAAAGCCCTTAGTAATATGTAAACACCTTACCGATAACTCGCCGGAACAATCTTGCAAGAAAACCCATGTCTAGTATGCAAAACCAATTCACGGTTCACTTCTGGGGCGTTAGAGGTAGCATAGCGTCTCCCGGGGCAGAAACAGTACGTTACGGGGGCAACACGCCCTGTGTAGAAATGCGAGTGGGTGACAGCCGCCTAATTTTCGATGGCGGTACTGGATTGCGGGTTTTGGGACAAACTCTCCTGTCCCAGATGCCCGTAAAAGCTCATATGTTTTTTACTCACTCTCACTGGGATCACATTCAAGGATTCCCATTTTTTGTCCCAGCTTTTATTCCTGGGAACTGCTTTCACATCTATGGGGCTATTGCTCCTAATAAGGCTACTATCCAGCAGCGCCTCCACGACCAGATGCTGCACCCCAATTTTCCGGTGCCCCTGCAAATTATGGGGGCAGACCTGAAATTTAACGATATAGAAGTGGGCAAACCGCTGGAACTCGGAGAGATTAAGGTAGAAACTGCTTTGTTGAACCATCCAGGGGAAGCTATAGGCTACCGCGTCAACTGGCGGGGGTATGCGGCTGCTTACGTGACTGATACCGAACATTTTCCCGATCGTTTAGACGAAAATGTGCTGTATTTGGCTCAGGATGCTGAGGTGCTGATCTACGACGCTACTTATACCGATGAGGAGTATTATGCCGAGAAGAGCAGCAAGGTCGGCTGGGGACATTCGACTTGGCAGGAAGCGGTGAAGGTGGCAAAGGCTGCTAATGTCAAAAAGTTGGTGATTTTTCACCACGACCCCCTGCACAATGATGAGTTTTTAGACAGGGTGGGAGAACAAGTTGCTCAAAGGTTCCCGAATAGTTTGATGGCGCGGGAAGGTTTGTCGTTACAATTGCTGCCTCCTGATAACGATTTGTCTGAAGCGTCGGTGCAAGCGCCTCAAGTGTCTGTCTGAGGGATTTGAGCTTGTCAAATGCTTCTGAAATCTCGATCGGTGAAATCTGAAATTTAAGCGAGGGCTGACCTCACTCAAAGACGGATACCGTGCCACGTACTCCTGTCGTGGAAAACCAAAAAGTTTAGACCAAAGTTCAAACTTCCAGATTTATCTGTGGAGTCAATTCTAAAATCTAAAATCTAAAATCTAAAATCGACTGGCGATCGCAATCTGGCTAAGTATGTCAAAATTTTAAGCGTGTGGGTAACTTCTTCTTGTACCGCTGCTCTGACTCCAACTTCTGTTGCCTTGGGAAACTTTGATGGTTTGCACCTAGGGCATCAACAAGTCGTGCAGCCAATTTTAAATAAATCGCCGGGACCAAATTCTGCGACGGTTTTTGCGTCGGCAGAAAACTTGCGTTCAAACGCTGGCACAGCTCAAAATTGGGAAAGCGAACCTCCGGCGACCTGCTACAAAGACTCAGCAGCACCACCCGATGGAGCCGACAGCGGCCGTAATTATGATGGTTTGATAGGCCAGACGAAGGCAGAGGGGAACAGCCTCTCTGGTCGCGATTCTGATGGAGTCGATCGGCTTTACGGCACTGTGGTGACATTCGATCCGCACCCGCAAGAATTTTTTACGGGTCAACCGAAAAAACTGCTGACGCCTCTGGCAGAAAAGGTAGAATTGCTCGCAGCAATGGGCGTCGAGCAACTTGTGCTGCTGCCGTTCGATCGAGAATTGGCGGCTTTGACTGCTTGTGAGTTTGTCGAGGAAATTTTGGTGCGACAACTAAAAGCGAGTCGAATTAGTGTGGGGGTTGATTTTCGGTTTGGGCGGGGACGCGCTGGGACGGCTGTGGATTTGCAGTCGATCGCCTCGGGTTACGGTATTGATGTTGCTCTTGTACCCCTCCACAATTGCGGTGAGGGCGATCGGATCAGCAGTTCTGCAATCCGCGAAGGTCTGGCATCCGGCGACCTCCCAAGAGCGAATCAGTTGCTGGGGCGACCCTACAGTTTAGTTGGGACTGTGGTTGGCGGACAGCGGCTGGGCAGGACGATCGGATTTCCCACTGCTAATATCGAACTGCCGCCGGAAAAATTTTTGCCACGTTTTGGCGTGTATGCGGTGCGAGTTTCGGTGAAGCATGGATGGGAAAAGATGAAAGAGGAAAGTTCTTCCTATCAGCGGGAAAATCCAAAATCTCTAATTCCCGGCGCTGCATCAAATTTATCTTTTGTCAATGGGGTGATGAATGTTGGCTGCCGCCCGACAGTAGACGGGCTGCAACCCACTGTGGAAGTTCACCTGTTAGATTGGTCGGGGGATTTGTACGGTCAAACCTTGAGCGCGAGTTTGGTAGAGTTTTTGCGACCAGAACAAAAATTCGCTTCTCTGGATGATCTCAAAACTCAAATTCAGGCAGATTGCGATATTGCTAGAAGCCTCTTAACTGCTAAAGTCTAATAATTATGTGATCTAGAACGGGCGATCGGTTTTAAAAATGGTGCAAGATGAGTCAGACTAAATTCTAGTTGTACAAATTCGCAGTCCGCAAGGCAAAGACTCAAGATTTTGGCAATTTGATGTTTGATCCACAATTAGCAATTAGCAATTAGCAATCAGGGATATGAGACAACATATTGAGCGGCTCAAACAAAATCTAAGCAAAACTATGGTCGGCAAAGCGGATGCTATTCGCTTGGTGCTGGTAGCCGTGTTTTCGGGTGGGCACGCGCTGCTGGAAGACGTGCCCGGTGTGGGAAAAACGCTGCTGGCGAAGTCTTTGGCGCGATCGATCGATGGGAAATTTCAGCGGATTCAGTGCACTCCCGATTTGTTACCGACGGATATCACCGGTACTAATATTTGGAATCCGCGCAGCGGAGAGTTTGAGTTTTTGCCAGGGCCAGTTTTTGCTAATGTTTTGCTTGCCGATGAAATTAATCGGGCGACACCGCGAACTCAGTCAGCTTTGCTGGAAGTGATGGAAGAAAAGCAGGTGACAGTAGATGGAGTTTCTCGGAATGTTCCGGCGCCGTTTTTTGTGATTGCGACTCAGAACCCGATCGAATATCAAGGCACTTTTCCGCTACCGGAAGCGCAGATGGATCGGTTTACTTTGTCTTTGACTTTGGGCTATCCCGCTGCGGTGGAAGAGTTGCAAATGTTGGAACGGCTTTCTGATAGTTTTGCAGTGGAAGATTTGCAGCCTTGTATTTCTTTGGAACAGGTGCAGGAATTGCGGCGTTTGTGCGCTGCTGTGAAGGTGGAAGGCTCTTTGAAACAGTATATGGTAGATTTGGTGCGATCGACGCGGGAAGATGAGGAGATTACTCTGGGGGTGAGTCCCCGGGGTGCGGTGGCTTTGCACCGGGCGTCCCAGGCTTTGGCATTTATTGAGGGCCGGGATTTTGCTACTGATGATGATGTTAAGTATGTGGCGCCGCACGTACTATCTCACCGTTTAATTCCGGCGGGGGGAAGGAGGGCTAAGGCAATTGTTGATCGATTGTTGCGCTCTGTTCCTATTCCTTAAAAAGTTTGTAAGTAGGTCGTTCTAATTAAATAAACAGGCAAAATGCCTGTTCCACAAAGAATGATTTTTATTATGGGATAGGCATGATGCTCGCCCTTGTTATATCAAATCCGGTGGCATCGGAATTAATATTACCCACCGTCAGGAAACGGCACTGCCGTTTCCCTACCATTAATAGGGCGAGAGTTAGATCCGAGGGGGGCTAATGATTATTTTGGGGTAGGGAAACAGCATTGCCTTACTACTTTTTTAATCACGGCTTAATAGCACTATCAAACAGCGCGACTAATTTTTTGGCCTCTAAATCAACATTGTGTTGTTGAGCAACTCTCTCGGCTCCTGTTTTCCCCATTTGTTCTAGCTTTTCTAAAGGTGCTTCCAATACCGCGCGCATTGCTACGGCTAATGCTTCTGCGGAACCGGGAGGAACTAACCAACCGCAAACACCGGGTTCTACGAGCTCCGGGATGCCAGCAACATAGGTGCTAATTACGGGCCGATTGAGAGCGAGGGCTTCCATAATTACGACGGGCAAACCTTCCGCAAAACTCGGCAATACCATTGCCCGTGAAGCTAAAATCTCTTGTTGAACTCGATCGCCACTGGCCCAGCCGGTAATTTCTATATGATTTTGCAGGCCGAGTTGCAGAATCTGCTTTTCAATATCCGATCGCAGCGGCCCGTCTCCTACCAGTACCAACTTAAACTCTAAGCCTTGAACAGCTAGCAAGTTAGCAGCTTCTAGCAATAATAAATGACCTTTTTGTTCGCTGAGACGCCCAACGCAAGCTAAGCGGGGTGCTGCGGGTATGGGAACGTAGGGTGCAGCTAAAAATGCGGCATCTACGCCGCAGTGTATGACGTGAATTTTTGACCAAAAAGTGCGATCGCACCACCTAAAAAGCTGACTTTTACCGAAGGAACTAACCGCCGCTACAAAGGTCGATCGCTTAATTTTTTCGTCTAAGGAAAGAAGAGTCGCTTTATCAAATTCTTCAGGGCCGTGAACCGTGAAACTGTAAGGGGGGCCGCCAAGCACGCGGCACAGCATTGCGACTGTTGTGGAATTTGTCCCGAAGTGAGCGTGAACGTGTGCTGTACCGGATTCTGCAAACCAATTTAAAAGAATGCAAGCTTCTGCTAAATAAGCTAGATGCAGCAAAATCCCCCGTTCCGAGTGCCAGCCAACTTTGAACATTAACCGCACAGCTTCGATGAATCGAATTGGTCTAGTTGCGGCAACGCGAAGCAAACCCCACGCTAACCCCTTTACACCAACTCCTAAGATTACTTTAGTCAATTCTTGCTCTAGTTTGTCGGCCCCATCAACGAGTTCTGACTCGCACGATCGGATGGAAAAACGTGCGACTTTCATGCCGCAATTTTCAACGGCTAGCACTTCTCTGCGGACAAAGCTGTGGCTGACTTTGGGATATTGGTTGACTAAATAAGCGATGTTCATGAACGGGGAGAAAATTTTATGGTAAAGCTTAGATTAGTTTAGCCTTTGGTTGCAGTACGTGGGCAACAAATTTAGCGGATTTGTTGAGCTTATTTGAGCAGCGGCGAAGGGCGATCGCTTTTGGTGGGGTGGGGGAAGTGACAGCGGGGCGATGGCTATTCCGGCGAGAGGAAATCAATCCACACATTTTACATTTTTAATACAATAATTAGGACTGTTTTTAGGTAGTAATCACAAACCCTTGATTTTCCCGCGAGCACATCGATCACCATCAAAGCCTTTTTTTATGGTTCCCAATCAAAAACTGTCTGAAGTATTTTCATATGCAAACCACTCCCAATCAGGTTTAACAGCGGCCAGATTGCCTCAATAATTGGTAATTATTCAATGTGCAATTCCATCTAATTTCCTATTGTCACCTAAATTTCCCCGAAAATCACCAGCCCGAAAAATAATCGCCCAAATCCCCAAAAAACCAGCAACTCTCGCAACTCTCACAACTCCCCCGACTCTCACCACCAAAGATTTTTCTGAGGCGACTTGCTCTGCATCTACCCAAGATGACAGCAAATAAGGTAAAGTAAACGGCACAAGAGTCTAGGACTCTCCAACAACCGCAACTCGGCAAACCAGCCCCTGGCCAGCAAAACTGGCAGATACAGGCGGCATTAACCGCTAACCGTCAACCCCTAACAACCCAGAAAAATGCAAACCTACTACTACGTTTTAGCCAGCCAACGCTTTTTGCTAGAAGAAGAAGCCCTAGATGAAGTGTTTAAAGAAAGAACTCGCAACTACAACGAACAAGAAAAACAAATAGACTTCTGGTTGATTAAACAGCCGGCTTTCCTAGAAGCGCCGACAATGGCAGAAGTTAAAGCAAAATGCCCTCAGCCAGCCGCCGCTATTATTTCTACCGATCCCGTCTTCATCACCTGGTTGAAACTGCGATTAGAATATGTACTGACAGGTGAATTTCAAGCACCATCAGCAACTATTCCCGATGCCCTTGCATCCCTACAGACAGCATGAACAAAATAGCAAAATATCAGACAAAACAACTAACAATAATTAGGGGTAAATTGTACAAATTTATTTTGTCTCTCCCCCTATTTTCTGCTACTTCGATCGCCCTTTTGGTATTGACAAGTTTATCGAGTTCTGTTAAAGCTCAGTCGAGTTGCGAACCGCCGCAGTCCGACGAATATCTACTGTTAATTGTCACCCCAACACCCGAACAGCAAGAAAGAGCAAAACGCTCTTTCCCTGGAAATACTAACAACACAGTTTGTCGGTACATCAATGACACGGTGACGCGAGTTGGTGGCTTTCGCGACTCGCAAATCGCCAGCGATTGGGTTAAATACATCGAAGATGTTGTCGGATTGCAAGCTTACGTAGTACGATCATCGCCCGCAGCCGCGCTACCCCAAAATTTGCCAGTCTACAACCCTCAGCCAGCACCAGGTTCTGAACCAATCACCAATCCTTCAACCGGCAATCTTGCCTTCAATCCCCAACCCCTCGGCCCTGGTTATGCAGTGTTAGTAGATTACTTCAACCAACCGGAATTAGCCGCCCAAGTCAGGGAAGCATTAGGCACGCAAGTAGGTTTAGCTTCCTACGGCCAGCGTCCCTTTTTATTCGTCGCTTATACAGCGGATCAAAACGCCGCTACTGCTGCGGTAAAAGCATTGAGCGATCGAGGTTTTTGGCCGATGTTAGTAGACAGCCGCCGAGTTACCGTAATTGCTCCCGCTGTTCGCTAAAAGATAACCTACCCCACGATTATTGGGATCGTGAAATTACTACTACACCCAAAGTCCTAGCAGAGGGGGACTAATAACAATTATTGTTGTTGGGATTCTAGCGGGCTGCTTCCTAGCTGACTTTCGGCCCGCTTTTTTGCTTCCATTGCGGCTCGGTAATCGGGGTTGTAGCGAATTGCTTTGTCATAAGAGGCGATCGCATCTTCGTATCTTTTTACCGCTACCAGTGCATTGCCGCGGCTGTACCAGGCTTCGGAGTAGTCTTGCTTGACATAAACGGCTTCGTTGTAAGACACTAGCGCATCTTCGTACCGATTCAAATTGTACTGAGCATTTCCTCTATTGTACCACGCCTGATATTCTTTCGGATTTAAATCTAAGGCTCTGTTATAACACTCAATTGCTTGTTCATACTTGCGTAATTCGTGGTACGACCAACCTAAATTGTACCACGCTTGATAATAATCCGGTTTTAATTTAACAGCTTTTTCGTAAGCTTCTACCGCTTCTTCATGTCGGCGCATTTTTAGCAAAGCGATGCCTTTACTGTACCAGGCTTGATAAAAATTCGGCTGAAACCGCACGGCTTTTTCGTAGGCTTCAAAAGCTTCTTTATTTTTGTTTAATTCTAGGAAAAGATTGCCTAAGTTATACCAAGCTTCAAAATTATCGAATTTAATTTCAACTGCTTTTTGATAGGATTCTACGGCTCGATCGTACTGTTTTAATTTTTGGTAAGCTTGTCCCCGATTGTACCAAGCACCGTACAAATTTGGCTGAAACTGTACCGCTTTTTCGTAGGAAGCGATCGCTTCTTCGTACCGCTGCGAATCTAACAGAGTATCGCCTCTGCCTTCCCAGGCGGTGGCATAGTCGGGCTGGATTTTCAAAGCGTTATCAAAAGATGCGATCGCCTCTTGAGACTGTTGCAACTTCTCCAAAGCATAACCGCGTCCCGTCCAAGCTTCCAGGTATTCCGGCTTTAATTCTATGGCTTTATCATAAGCTGACTGCGATTCTCGATATTTTTTCAATTCATATAAAGTTTTGGCTTTTTCCTGCCAAACTTCCGCGTAGTCCGGCCTGAGAGTTATTGCTCGCTCGTAAGCTGCCAGAGCTTCTTCAAATCGGCTTAAATTGTAAAGAGTATTGCCTCGGTTGTACAGGTCCGTTGCATTGGCAGAATTAAAAGTATTTACACCATAAATTGATGCTAAGATAGTGACGCCTATTAAACTAGCGATCGACAATATTTTTAAATAGAGTTTTTTTCGGGATTTTACAGGCTTATTCGCAGCAGCAACCGGAGGCAATACAGGGATTGTACCGCTGAAAGAATTTTTCAATTCTTTAATAGCTTGCAGCGTTTCACCGGCACTAGAATAACGTTGCCGAAAATCGTACTTTACCATCTTATCTAAAATCTTCGCAAATTCAGGACTGACTGATGTTTTGTCCTGCCAAATAATTTCCTCTGTATCGGCGTTTCTGGGCATTTGGTGAGGATTGATGCCCGTGAGGAACTGAATTGCGATCGCACCGACGGCATAGATATCGCTGCTGAGTTTCGGGTTGCCGTGAGCTTGTTCGCTGGGCATATAACCGGGAGTACCGATGCTGACACTCAAGCTATTCTTGGGCTGAGAATTGGTGATTTGAGTAGTAATTTCTTTGACGGCGCCGAAGTCAATTAAAACTAATTTTCCGTCTCGCTCTCTGCGGAGGATATTGCGGGGATTGACATCGCGGTGAATCACATTTTGTTGGTGTACAAAGTCTAAAATTTCGAGCAGTTCCTCCAATATACAAAGGACTTGATCTTCCTGCATGACTCCCGCATTTCCTGGAGAAGCGGGCGTAATTTCTTGGCTTAAATCGTGACCTTCTATAAATTCTTGAACTAAATAAAACTCTTGATTCTCTTCAAAAAAAGCAAAAAGTCGGGGAATGCGATCGTGATTTCCCAACTTGTACAAAACTTGTGCTTCGGTATCGAATAAACGTCTTGCTACCTTTAAAGTTTCCGGATCGGTTGCGTGAGGTTTAAGCTGCTTGACGACGCAGAGATGATTGCCTGGTAGCTGCTTATCTTCAGCTAAATAAGTTTGAGCAAATCCGCCGCCTCCCAAGTGACGGATAATACTGTAGCGATTGCCGAGTGTTATTCCAAGCATGAAATTCACCTAATATTTCCTAGTCGTTTGGAGAATTAGCTTCCAACCAAGCTGTCACATCTTCCGCATTTGAAAATTCTAACATGGCCTCTCTAAATTTTTTAATTTGTCGCACCGCAACTGGGGAGTTTGAATTTTAATAAAATCAATTTTAGGGTGAAATCCCTTGTGCAGTTATTCAATCAGTAATTTAGTTCCATCAGTTTTTGCTGTATTGTACAAAGCTAGCTGGTCTAATGCCTGCCGATTTAGAAGTTAAATTTTAATAATTACAACAGAGGTGTCATTGTTGAGTTTTGCTATCACCCCTAAGTAGCTATCTTTGGTTTTGATGTAAGGTGCGCGGTGCGAACTTTACTGTGACAGTATGTTGGCTTTCTTTCTTGTTCCCTCCCCTTAGTAAGGGGAGGGTTAGGGTGGGGTTCTAGATTGTGGCTGGCATTGGGATGCTCCCACTCTAACTTAACTTTGAACCGATTTCAAAATTTCATCATCGACTGAAAAATCTATCTCAGCTTTGTCCCGCCCCGAAACTACATAATCATGCTGAAAAGAATCTTTCAATCCAGAAACTAAGTCAAATTCTGGCTGCCAGTTAAGATCGGTGACAGCTTTATTAACTGAAGCAAAAAAGTGCTGCAATCGCATCGGAAAAGCTTTCTTTTTGCCGAAGTCAAATTGTTTCGGATCGTAGTGTACAATCTTAATAGCATCAGGAGATTTGCCTGCGGCTTGAATGCAGGCGCGTGCTAAACCGTCAAAGGTGACAAATCGATCGCCCGAAACGTTGTAAATTTGCCCGATCGCCCTTTCGTTGCCCAAAACCGCCGCCATTGCTTTAGCTAAATCCTGACAGTGCCCCAACTGCGTGAAGTGCATTCCGTTACCGGGAATCGGAATCGGTCGATCGCGCGCAATGCGATCGAAAAACCAAGCCTCTAAATCGTTATAATTTTGGGGGCCGTAAATGTAAGTCGGGCGAATCGAAGTCCAAGGCAAACCCGATGCGGCCAAGTAATTTTCGGTATCGCATTTACCCAAGTGCCGGCTTTTAGGATCGGTAGCGTCCCCTTCAATATGAGGCATTTGATCCGATTTCAAATAAACCCCCGCAGAGCTCATGTAAACAAAGTGCTGCACCCGCCCTTTAAATATTTCAGCTAAAGGCTTTGTATCGCTGAGTTCGCGGCCGTTGTTGTCAAAAACCGCGTCAAACTCGACCGTCGATAACTTTTCTTGCAGTTGTTCAACATTTGTGCGATCGCCCTGAATCTGTTTTACGCCCGCAACCGGTACAGGCTTGTTGCCCCGGTTAAACAACACCACTTCATGCCCTTGTGCTGCTAAAATCTTAGTAAGATAAACCCCAATAAACCGAGTACCGCCCATCATTAAAATTCGCATTATTTTCGATGCTCCTTACAGTTAGTGTAAACATCTTACAATAAATTTATGCCCTAGGGCGTGTTTTCTATCCCCGGAGTTCCCCCTAAATCCCCCTTAAAAAGGGGGACTTTGACACTGATTCTTTCACCTTTTTAAGGGGGCTGGGATTGTGAATCTCATGAGAAATCACTCAGAGTAGATAATTCATCCGTATATCCGTGTCCTCATCCGTGTAGTGCTTTCCTTCTCCAATACTTTCAATTTGCCTAAAATAGCCCTATGCAAGTTCCTCGGCTGCATCCAGAAACAATCGAAGAAGTCAAACAAAGAGCCGACATAGTAGACGTTATTTCCGGTCGCGTCGTCTTGCGTAAACGCGGCAAAGAATTTGTAGGTTTGTGTCCTTTTCACGATGAAAAATCTCCCAGCTTTACAGTCAGTCCCGGCAAACAAATGTATTATTGTTTCGGCTGCGGTGCAGGCGGCAATGCTTTTAAGTTTCTCATGGAATTGGAGAAACGCCCTTTCAGCGAAGTAGTATTAGAATTAGCTAAAAATTATCAAGTACCCGTCAAAACAGTCGAACCGGAACACCGACAAGAATTGCAGCGCCAAATTTCTCTGAGGGAACAACTCTATGAAATCTCAGCACTAACAGCCAACTTTTACGAGCACGCTTTGCGGCAAACCCAAGGAGAAGAACCCTTAGCATATCTCAAATCAGAGCGCCAGCTCAGCGAAGAGACTATCCAACAATTTCAATTAGGTTATGCACCCCAAGGTTGGGAAGCACTTTACAGTTATTTAGTAGAACAGAAAAACTATCCAGCGCAATTAGTAGAACAAGCTGGATTAATTGTACCCCGAAAAAATGGCGGCAGCGGTTATTACGATCGCTTCCGCAATCGGATTATGATTCCCATTCGCGACACCCAAGGCAGAGTCATCGGTTTCGGCGGCAGAGCTCTCGGCGACGAACAGCCGAAATACCTCAATTCTCCCGAAACAGAACTGTTCGACAAAGGCAAAACTTTATTCGCCTTAGATACAGCGAAAACAGCCATTAGCAAAGCCGATCGCGCAGTGGTTGTAGAGGGGTACTTTGATGCGATCGCACTTCACGCCGCCGGCATCTCCAACGCCGTCGCTTCCCTCGGCACAGCCTTAAGTTTAAACCAAGTGCGGCAGTTATTGCGGTACACTGACTCCAAACAAATTATCCTCAACTTCGACGCCGACAAAGCAGGAACTCAAGCAGCAGAACGCGCAATTGGAGAAATAGAAAAACTCGCTTATCAAGGAGAAGTGCAACTGCGGGTGCTCAACATTCCCGACGGCAAAGATGCCGACGAATACCTCAAAACATACTCCCCAGAACAATATCGAGAATTGCTCGAAAATGCTCCGTTGTGGCTCGACTGGCAATTGCAACAAATGCTCGTCAATCAAGATTTGAAGCAAGCCGATAGTTCTCAGCAAGTTACAAAAAAAATTATTAATTTATTAACCAATATTACTGACGACAATCAGTTAGCACATTACCTGCAAAAGTGTGCAGAAATTCTCAGCAAAGGAGATTTTAGACTCACCAAAATGATCGCTGAAAACTTGCTCAATCAAGTAGTCAGCGATTGGGCAAAGCGGCAGAGTCAAGACGAATCTTTAACAATGCCCCTGTTAATTAGAAACAAGCTAAAGCCGAACAAACAATATAAAAAGCAGCGTGCAAGCGGCGAAAACAAAAACTCAAAATCCAGCTTATCTGCCGTAGCCCGCAGTCTTTTAGAAGAAGCAGAAGCGCAATTATTGCAGATTTATTTGCACTGTCCCGAATATCGCCAAGATGTCAGAGAAGCAATAGAAGCTAGAGACGTGCAGTTCAGCCTTTCTCACCACAGATTTTTGTGGCACCAGATTGTGAATGCTGAAATATTGCACAAAATGTCTTTACAAGTAGCGCCTTCAGAGTTAATATTGAAATTGCAAGATAGCTTCATTGAATATCCGAATCAACTAAATCAAATCTCGCATTTATTTCACTTAAATGAGTTCTCAGAAAGAAACGTTTATCGCGCACCTCTAGTCATTAGATCTGCCCTCGCCTGTATCGAGCAAATTATCAGCATGAAGCGCCGCCGAATTGCACTGAATATGTGGGAAAAAGCCAAAGCAGCTAGCAGTGGCGAAGAGGCTATAGAATATCACCAACTCTTCTGTGCCGAACAAGAATGGCTCAAGGAATTAGAGCGGCTGCGTCAAGTTAATTTTTACGATTTAACTTCTGTGCCTTGGGGCTAATACCCTTTTAAATTTTAGATTTTAGATTGGGGATGACTCGTTCGATATAGGTTGGAAGCTTGCCTGCGGTTACATTTTTTTAACTGATATAAGTAATAAAGTCCTTACTAGAAGCCTGTTTGTACTAAGGACTTTATTCCTTTATTCAACGAGCCTTTTAATAATCGCAAAAAAGAGTTTCGCGAGTATCTCTACCTGTCACTGGATTAGTACCTTTTGCCACTTTACAAAGTTTTTCTATCATATCGTCTCGCAGCAGTGTCTCAGTAAAATCTGCACCGTCAATGATAGCTCCTTCCAGCCTGGTATTGTAAGCGAAAGCACCCTCAAGGATAGCATTAGTTAAATTTGCTTTCATCATGCGAGCCAAATCTAAAGTCGCACCCGTGAAATTCGCGCCTTCTAAATTTGCTTCTTCCATATTGGCAGCAAAAAAGCTGACGCCCCGCAAATCTGCATTAGTAAAATTGCTGTTGCGAAGATTGGCTTTATTAAAGCTGTCGTCAGTCAGAACTTGCCCAGTAAAATCAGCGCCGACTAGGATTTCTTTGTCGTGATCCAAAGCGAAAGCAGGTGCGGGATTAATACCGATCGCCCCAGAGGCAATTACTGCTAAAATAACAAAACTCAGCAAGAAAGTATAAATATTTTTGCGATGTTGGCGAATTCGAGAAATCATCATACAAGTTCAAGCTAATGGGCAGTCGTGACAGTTCAGAATTGAATTCTACCAGAAAGAGCGATCGCCCGCTCGCGACGGCTGACTCCAATTCCCCCCAATCCCCAAACTCTCGGGATATCGGCACATTGGGAGAAAACTTAGTCGCCGACTGGTTGCAGCAGCAAGGTTGGGAAATCCTGCACCGCCAGTGGCACTGTCGCTGGGGAGAGATTGACATCATCGCACTCGGAAGAGATGAAGAAAGCGAAATCAACAGAGGTAACGAAAATTCCCCATTCCCCATTCCCCATTCCCCATTCCCCATTCCCCATTCCCAAACATTAGCATTTGTAGAGGTAAAAACTCGCCGCCGGGGAAATTGGGATGCTGGTGGAATGCTGGCTGTTACCACCACAAAACAAGCCAAACTTTGGCAAACAGCCGAAATATTTTTAAGCACTCATCCAGATTTAGCCAATAATTATTGTCGCTTTGATGTCGCCTTAGTCAGGTGCGAACCTTCACAACAAAACAGTAAGCGAATATTACCACCATTAACAGCAGCGCACTCTCAATCCGCCGTTACAGGAAACTACCGACTCACCCTGGAAGAATACATTCGCTCGGCTTTTAGCAATTAAAAATATATAATTAAAATTTAGAGGGTAAAATCTCAAAGCAATGCCACTAGGTAATTTTTAATGGTTAACTTGCCTAGGCTGTCGCCCATTTCTCTCTTGAGCTTTAACGGAGCTGAAAAAAGCGTTAAATCTTCTCCCGCTTTTCCCTTCTCTCCCTCTCCTGTTCTTTCATCACAGTTATATTTATATGCGTAGCAATCTAGGCGAGAGTTTCCGGGCAATATCCCAGACCCTTGACAAACTGCTGGCGAAACGCTTCAATTTCCTTACGGTCAGGGCTGCCGTGACAAACCACTGCCACCTGGTAGCGGCGCATCACGCTCAGCGGGGACTGTCCGGTTTCCAAACTCCACAGCGCCATTTGCAAGCGAATTTCAGGATCGTAAGGAATCCCGAGTTCGTTCATAAAAGCCCGAAAATCCCCGTGCATTTCGGGTGTTAAATATTGGCTCATTTTCACCTTTACCACCCAGCCGTCAATTTGGTGAATAACAGTGATAAATTGCAAGGGAAGATGATGAGCCGTGCGTAGGTAATCCACGACTCTCAGAGTAAGGCTAGTATTGGCGATGTAGTAGAGGTATTCCATAACGATCCTTATGAGCAAAGCTGATGCTACACCTCTATCCTCGCGGGCTATACCCGCGACCACAAGGGGAAAAGCACCCGACTTTGGATGGGGGTTTTTACCCAATTTGTTACCCAGTTGACAGATCGATCGCACAGGAATTCACTCGATGACAGAGATGGACTGGTCTTTGGACGGCTACGACTACGAACTTCCGCCCTCACGCATTGCCCAAAATCCCGTAGTGCCGAGGGACAGTTCTCGCTTGCTGGCTGTAGATTCTCCTAGCAGCCACCAACACCGGATTTTTAGGGATTTACCCGATTTGCTGCAACCGGGCGACTTGCTGGTACTGAACAACACCCGCGTGCTGCCAGCGAGGCTCTACGGGCACAAACCCAACGGCCCGGCTGTGGAGATATTGTTGATGGAAGAACGGCAGCACAACTGCTGGCTGGCTTTGGTTAAACCGGGGAAACGCTTAAAGTTGGGAGCAAAAATTGAGTTTGATCCCATCGCCCCTGCCTGTGAGGACTCGACCACAGCTCCTTGCTGTTGCCTTCCCGATGCCACGATGCCCGATCGTCGTCGATTGACTGCAACAGTTATAGAGAGGGACGACGCAACAGGGGGACGGCTGTTGGAGTTTGACATCCCCACAGATGAGAATCTGGCGAAGTTTTTGGACGAATACGGCCACATACCCCTGCCGCCCTACATCGAAAATTCCCAAGCTTCAGCGGAACAGTACCAGACTGTTTATGCCGAGAGGCTTGGGGCGGTGGCGGCCCCCACAGCAGGCCTGCACTTCACCGAAGAATTGTTCAGCCGCTTGGAACAGCGGGGAATAGAAAAAACTTTTGTCACCCTGCACGTCGGAGTAGGGACGTTTCGCCCGGTGGAGGTGACAGACGTGACGGCTCACAAAATGCACGGCGAATGGGTGGAAGTACCCCCCGCCACCGTCGAGAAAATCCGGGAAACTCAAGCCCGAGGCGGGCGGATCATTGCCGTGGGTACAACAGCCGTCCGAGCTTTAGAGGGAGCCGCCGCCGCGAGTGGCGATTTTTCCTTGCAACCTTTTTGCGGCCCGACCAATTTGTTTATCTACCCTGGTTACAAGTGGCGGGTTGTAGAGGGGATGATTACCAATTTTCACTTGCCCCGCTCTACTTTGATGATGATGGTAAGTGCGATGATTGGAAGGCCTCGGCTGTTGGATTTGTACCGAGAAGCGATCGAGCAACAGTACCGCTTTTATTCCTTTGGCGATGCCATGCTGATTTTACCAACAGCAAAAAAGGATTGATCGATCGGGCATCGGGTTCGCCCCATGCCCGGTATTCCGTTTCTATTCTTCCTCCTCTTCTTCATTGCCGGGATACACGAAGCTGTTGGAACGCCCAGTCAGAACAGATTTGCCCAGAGACAAAGCTTTCTGAGCTGCCACTACAGCTTTGCGCTTCCATGTGGCCTTACGCATATTCTTCTTGGATTTGGAGGTTTTCTTCTTAGGGACTGCCATGACGCTAAATACTTTCTGCTTATATAGACAAACAAACATTCTAGCCGATTTTGTCGGCAATGCTTACTCAAAAAACGGCAATAACTGCTCACCAACCAATATCAAGTAGTAGGGTGCGTCAGCGATTAGCTTCTGGAAAAATAGACAAAATCCCCTAGATCACGCACCCGCAGCAGCTAAAGTTCGTGAAAGTGGTAGATCACGACGCCCGTTACCGCATCGTTCTCGATACTCACATAACCCGTTTTGAGCATTGCCGTGAAAGCCTCTTCCACTTCGGCAAAAGTAGCGCCGGTTGCCATCACCCCTTGGGTGACAGATAATCTTCCGTTCTTGGTATAAGCTGCCTTCAGGAGTTTAACCCCTAACTGGTCTGGAGTTGGCTTGGGATATGTCGCGGCGATCGCCCCGCTGACTGGATATAGCGGTATACCTTCGCGAGATACGCCGAGTTTGCCCCTGAGACTGGCATTGCGTTCGTCCACCATGTTCGGCAGCAGCAGCAAGTCAAACAATTGCCCAAACCCAAACAAGCCAAAGGTAAACAGCCACAGCAAACCACTACCAATCTTGCCGTTGTAGAGGCGGTGGAGTCCGAAGGGGCCGAAAAAACAAGCTGCCCATAAAAGGTAACTAACACCTAAATTGCTCATTTTCTGACCGTCCTGCCTGATTATTCTAGAATTGGAGTCCCTATATACATTTTGTACTTTCTATCTGCTGTTTAAACAGCTTGACATGGGAATTTATTTGTGTGGTAGCCTAATAAACTGAGCAAAAGGCAGAATTTGGTTTCCCAATAGCTTCTGTCTGGAAGCCCATGAGTAATTTTGCGTAGCAATTCTTAACGCCATCAACATATTTGCGCGGGCGAGAGCTTGGTAAACTGGAGGGCGTGGAAATTACAGCAGCTTAGAACTGGATTCCACACGGAGCGCCAAAGCAAGCGCGCCGCCAGCGCTGGCCGGACATACACGAGCGCGATCGCCCGCAGTACCCGACAATGGAAACAAGCGAGTAGTTATAAGCAGAAATCCAATAAACATATGGTAGATTCCCTCAAAAAACCCACTTTTGAAGAACTGCGGCCGGGAGTGAAAGCCCCAGCCAAAGAAACTATTCTCACGCCGAGATTTTACACAACAGATTTTGACGAGATGGCCAAAATGGACATCTCGGTAAATGAAGCCGAACTAAAAGCAATTATTGAAGAGTTCCGCGTTGACTACAACCGCAACCACTTCGTGCGTGATGCCGAGTTCGATCAATCTTGGGAACACATCGACGGCGAAAAGCGCCAGTTGTTCATTGAATTCCTGGAACGCTCTTGCACCGCAGAGTTTTCTGGATTCTTGCTTTACAAAGAATTGGCACGCAAGCTCAAGGACAAAAATCCAGTGCTGGCCGAAGGTTTCTTGCTGATGTCGCGGGACGAAGCGCGGCACGCCGGATTCCTCAACAAAGCCCTGTCCGACTTTAATTTGTCCCTAGATTTGGGTTTCTTGACAAAGAGCCGCAGTTACACATTCTTTAAGCCCAAGTTTATTTTCTACGCGACTTACTTGTCTGAAAAGATCGGTTATTGGCGCTACATCACGATTTATCAGCACTTAAAAGCCCATCCTGAAGACCAGATTTATCCGATTTTCCGATTCTTTGAAAATTGGTGTCAGGATGAAAACCGCCACGGAGATTTCTTCGATGCGGTGATGAGAGCTCAGCCTCAGATGTTGAACGATTGGCGTGCTAAGCTTTGGTGCCGTTTCTTCTTGCTGTCAGTGTTCGCGACAATGTATCTCAATGATATCCAGCGCGCCGGTTTTTATCGATCGCTCGGTCTCGATGCTCGCGAATACGACATCGAAGTGATTAAAAAGACCAACGAAACAGCAGGCCGCGTATTCCCCGTCATGCTGGACGTGAACAATCCCGAGTTTTATGAAAGGCTGGATGTTTGCCTCAAGAACAATCAGAAGTTGACTGCAATTGTTGCTTCTAATACTCCGAAATTCTTGCAGTTCTTCCAAAAATTGCCTTTGTATCTGTCGAACGGCTGGCAGTTGTTGAAGCTGTACTTCATGAAAACAATTGAATCACCTTCAGTACAGGGCGCTGTGCGTTAAGTTTTGATTTTTCATCCTCTGTGACGGCGGTTCTGCGACAAGCGGAGCCGCTTTTTTTGGTATGATGTTAGATTAGTTTTCATGGGCGGGCGTGCGATATGGTTTCAAATTCAATTAAGGAACTTTATGAAGGAGTTAATTGTGAGATGAGGAATGAGTGATATGAGTTCGGGAAGACGCAACTCTTTTGCAGACTACAAAGCCGATGGACAGAACTGGATCACCTTGACTGCCGGAGAATACTATCCCGATATATTGCAGGAGGCTTGCGAACTTTACGAACCTGTTCTAGTAATGTTTGGGCAATTACTCAGGACTTCTGAATCATCGGTGCGTCTATTTATACAGATTTCAGAGGTTCCCAGCACATGGATGCGAGTTCAACTTTTTAGGGTGTTTCGCAAGTATGTCAGCCCTGAGCTTCCCGTGGAAATGCTCAGAAGGAAAAAAAAGGCAACGGAAATTTGCAATCAGTTCGGAGTACGTTTTAGGTCTGTTCAAGAAGTTCAAGCTGCTTATATGACTCGTCCAATTCCCGATGAGGCACTGTCGGCTTTATTGTGGGAATACAAAAGTCGCGGAAAAAAGGGATACGACTTAACTGAAAGATTTTTCTCCTTATTCCGGTTACACTTTCCCTACTTGGCAATCAGAGGGCCAGAGCGAGCTGGAAAAGATATCCTGATGGGAAATGTCTTCGCCAACTATCCCAACCCGAAACGTCCTGTTGATTTTGTGATTTACGATATTAATGAAAATGACTTGCTGGCAATAGGATTGGCAAGATATGATTCAGATAGAGGCGGTGCACAAGAAGACGACCGAACAGGTGGTTATCGTAGCTGCGCTGATGAAATCCTCAGCTATACACAAAATCATAACTTAAGAACTAAAGTAATTTTCCTGAATGATGGGCCTGGTCTCTTACTCGGATCGATGTGGGATGACTACGCAAATATTGAAAATAGCTGGCAAGACAAGATTATTGTATTGACACTGCGTATGGTTCCAGATCGGATTACAGTGGAATGGCTGCGTTCTTGAAAATAGGAGTGACAATGGCTACGGGTATTTCTAAAAAACAATCGCAGGGTCAAGCTGCATCTAATTTTAGTGAAAGCCAATTAAACAATAGCTTGGATGCGTGCTTTTCCTATCCAGGAAAAGTGCCTGCAAGTGAAGTTTTAGACACTCATCAAGCTGAATGTGTAAAACTGTGGTCTAGCAATGAACAGCTAAGTCTGGCAAATGAAAACCGTCTTTACTATGGTGATAATTTACCAATTTTAGCATCTTTACTTAAAGATAGTTCAGTAAAAGGTAAAGTAAGATTAATTTATATAGATCCGCCTTTTGCAACTAAAAGTGTGTTTCAATCGCGTTCTCAGACTGCGGCTTATTCTGACTTATTAGGAGGGAACAGTTATATTGAATTTATTCGTCAGAGGTTGATACTATTGAGAGAGTTATTAGCTGATGACGGCTCAATATATGTCCATCTTGATGATAAAATGGCATTTTATATCAAGGTGATTATGGATGAAATTTTTGGTCAACGCAATTTTAGAAATTGGATTACTCGCAAAAAATGTAATCCCAAGAACTACACAAAAAAGACTTACGGGAATGTTTCAGATTTTATCCTGTTTTATAGTAAATCAGATACTTATGTCTGGAATCGTCCTGTTGAAGAATGGACTGATAAGCGCGCCAACAAAGAATATGAATATATTGAAAAGGAAACTGGACGGCGATATAAAAAGGTTCCGATTCATGCGCCGGGAGTGCGAAATGGCGAAACTGGAAAGTCTTGGCGAGGGATGAATCCGCCACCGGGAAAGCATTGGCAATTTCCACCTCAAACACTAGATGAAATGGATGCTAGAGGGGAAATATATTGGTCTGCAACAGGAAATCCCCGTCGCAAGATATATTTGGATAGCAGTAGCGGGATTCCCGTACAAGATATTTGGCTAGAGTTTCGCGATGCTCACAATCAGAATATTAAAATTACAGGTTATCCAACAGAGAAAAACCGTGATCTAGTTAGTAGAATTATTCGAGCTTCATCAAATCCTGATGATTTAGTGCTCGATTGCTTTGCCGGTTCGGGTACGACTTTGAGTGTTGCTTCGGAGTTTGGGAGGAGATGGATAGGAATTGATAATAGTTCTGAGGCGATCTCAACTACTTTGCGCCGTTTTGCTAAGGGTTGCGAACGGATGGGCGATTTTGTCAGCCAGCAAACATCCCTACACCAGAATCCATCGGATGACGAGTCTCGCCAATTATCGCTTTTTAACTTAGATGAATCTCTATTTCAAGCTGAGTCTCCCTTAGAAAAAAGCGAGATGATTAATAACTTTGGTCTTTATGCAACTGATTCGTTTGCTGGGGAACTAGAAGATATTGTGAGGCAATGGAGAGAATGGCAGTAGCAGCCTACAAAAAAAATCACAAAAAGCATTCCGCCACATTGCAAAAATTTGCTCGACTATTACCATATAAGATATATCAACTATTAACCTGACTTGATATCATAACGGTTTTTCATAAAATTTATCGCCATTCCCCCTGAAGCGTAAAAGCCGCCCAATAATAAGGAGAACGCCACTCTTCCTGCTTCAACATTTCCAGTTGCGCCGCCCTTAAAGCCGCCGCTGGCTTTAACCCTTTTTGCAGCATTCCCTGATAGAAACTCGACATTAACGTAGCCGTTCCTTCATCGTCCACACTCCACAAACTCACCACCACTCGCTGAGCCCCTGCATACATAAATCCCCGTGTCAATCCTACCAAGCCCTCGCCTTGAATGTTTTGTCCCATTCCGGTTTGACAGGCACTTAACACTACTAAATCTGCTGCTAATTTGAGATTGAAAATATCAGTAAGTCGCAGGAATCCGTTTAAAGGGTTACCATTTTCATCTACCAGCGACAAGATGATTCCCGATAGTTCCGGGTTAGTGCTATTCGCTAAACCGTGAGTGGCAAAATGAATGATTTTATATTGGCTTAAGTTCTGACTGGTTGCTGCGGCGCGGCTGGCTGCAAAATCCAAAGATTCGGTACGAGAATTGGCTGGTACTAATGCTTGAATGATTTGAGCTTCTTGGCGTGTAAATTTTAAACGGCTCAACAGTAAGTTATTGTCGCGACCAGAGCGGCTTAAACCCAGATTGACTGATTCTATTGCTTGCAGATTGGTGGCGGTTGACTGGTTTTTTAATCGTTCATCTTCCGGGCTAAAAACTGGATCTGCGAGAATCGCTAAAGTCCGAGTAGGAGGTTGTCTGTCACTGTAGTTTTGTCTTAAGATTCCCAAGGTGGAAGCTGAAGGCAGCAGCACGATTTCATGGTCTACAATTAAAGGCGGATTCCCATTTTCACCTGATTTTCCGGGGAGGGAAAGGGCAGCAAAGGGGAGGTAATTGAGAATGCCATCGCCAACAATCAGCAGGCGCTTTTGACCGAGTTGGGCCGCAACGGGCTGTAAGAGCATTTGACTGATAGCATCGTTGGCTTGGGCGATTTGATTGGGGCTGTTTCGGGAACTTGGAGCTGTGACAGCATCGCGGAATTTTCTGGCATTTGTCTCGATGTCGGCAGCTTTTGGTAATTCATAAGTGGTGATGCTGGTTTTGGTTACAGCCCAGAGATAGCTGCGCTCTTTCCCTAGAGAATACTGGAGTAAAATTGTCTGATCATCGAGGATTTGTTGTTGAATTTGTGCAAGCGTTAGAGGTTGCGGTTGGGTGAGGGCTGCGTACCGGGGGCTAGTAGCGCGGATTTGTGTTTGAATGTCCTGATATTGTGCGATTAAAGTTTGCCGTTGTTGTTCTAATTCTGCTTCTTGGGTGGGAGTGTAGTTGGGGCGATTGAAAACTTCGACGCGCCGTTTTTCTAGGGCATCGAGTTGCTGTTGCACACTGCGTTCTCGCTGCAATAATTCAGGGGCGACACTTTGGCGAATATCGGCATTTGCTTCTTGCAGAAGTTCGAGGAGACTGCGGGCGCGGGAACGTTCGCTGGCTTCAAAGGCTTTGGTATCATAACCAGATTTGGGTTGCGTTTTGTGCAGTTGCATTAACAGATCAATGTAGAACTGGTAATAGTTTTGTACGGTGGCAAAGTATGAGGTGCGGAGTTCTGGGCTGGCAATTTTGGTGCGGAGGCTTTCAATAATTTTGAGGGAGGCTTCAATCTCAGTGAGAGCTTGGTTAAGATTACCATAGTCACGTTTGATAGTAGCAATACTATAGAGGGTAAGAGCTTCTAAGGAGCGATCGAGGGTGGCTTGACTCAGAGGAAGGGATTGATTGAAATACTCTAATGCTTTCTCTTTGTTTCCTAATTCTGCGTAGCTCCTGCCGATACCTATAAGGCTGTAGGCTTCTCTTTGGCGATCGCTTGCTTCCCGGCTCAAAGAAAGAGACTGATTGTAATAGTTTAGGGCTTTTTGTTGGTCTTCTAATTCTGCGTATATGTTACCAATGCCAGTGAGGGTGCGAGCTTCTCCAGAGCGATCGCCTACTATGCGCTTGAGGATAAGGGATTGGTTAAAATATTCTAAGGCTTTCTCTTTTTCTCCTAATTCTGAGTAGGCAATGCCAATGCTGGTGAGAGTGGTTGCTGCTGAGGAGCGATCGCCTAGAGTCTGGAAAATTGGAAGGGACTGGCTGTAATACTCTAAAGCTTTCTGTTGGTCTCCCAATTCTGAGTAGACATGGCCAATGCTGATTAGAGTAACAGCTTGCCCAGAGCGATCGCCCACAGCTTGGTTGATGGGAAGAGACTGGCCGTAATGCTCTAGGGCTTTCTGTTTTTCTCCCACTTCTGAATAGACAATACCTATGTAGTTAAGGGTACGAGCTTCTTGTTCGCGTTCACCTATAGCCCGGAACAATTTAAGGGACTGGTTGTAAGAGTCTAAGGCTGTTTGTTTCTCTCCCAATTCTGAGTAGACTCTACCAGCAGAAATCAGGGCGAAGGCTTCAACAGAGCGCTCGCCTATTTCTCGACTGAGGGGAAGAGATTGGTTGTAATAATCTAGGGCTTTCTGTTTTTCTCCCAAACCTGAATAGACATTGCCAACGACGATCAAGGTGAAAGCTTGCCAACGGCGATCGCCTATTTCCTGGCTCAAAGAAAAGGACTGATTGTAATACTCTAGCGCTTTCTGCTGTTCTCCAAATTCTGCGTAGATCATGCCAATACCTAGAAGGTTGTAGGCTTCTTTTTGGCGATCACCTATTACCCGGCTCAAAGAAAGGGACTGATTGTAATAGTCTAGGGCTTTCTGTTTTTCTCCTAAAACTGAGTAGACTCTGCCGATGTTGGTGAGGGTGACAGCTTCCCCTGAACGATCACCTATTGCCCGACTCAGGGGAAGGGACTGGCTGTAATACTCTAGCGCTTTCTGTTTTTCTCCCAAATCTGAGTATACTTTGCCGATGCTGTGGAGGGTGGTAGCCTCCCCAGCGCGACCGCCCCCGGCGCGAAACAGCTTTAACGCTTCTTCATATTTGGCGAGTGCTTTTCTTAAAGATTCCGCCGTCCCCTCCTGGTAAACTTGATCCCCTTCTTTCAAAGCTCTTTCAGCAGCAGCAGCCGCAGGATTGCCCTCGGACTGCTGCGATACCCCTTGACTAATTTTTATCGCACTGGGTGCAGCTACCGCCGGGACTCCTAGCAAAATCAGAGCACTTACAGCGAGTCCGTAACGCCCCCAAACCCACAGCCTGAGATTCATAAACACCTGCTCAAAGAAGACCTTGTTAACCGGTATCATAGTCGATCGCAGCTTATCAGGTGCGATTTCCCGGACTGCGTGCCGATTGCATCGGGGGCATATTGTGCCAGTCCACCGCTGCACGTAGCGCCGCATCCTCTAAGGGCGATCGACCGCATCGGATTTGCCTCCGCGAAGGTTAAAAGTCATAATTGTAATTTTTACGCTATTCTCTACTCAGTATTTTTAAATTAGCGAGCGCTCCCAAACCTAGCCTCTACTATTTTTTGATGTTTTATGAACGCCAACAAAAAACAATCCCACAAATCAATGTTTGTTTTTGCCCTGGGAATGCTCGGTGTGTTCCTCCTATCCTTAACTCTCCGCTTTTGGGAACTAGAGCGATTTAACACTTTAGTAGAAGAAGGAAGAAGGAAGACAGTTGACTGTTGACTGTTGGCTGTTGTTCATGGCCAGCCCGATGCCCGATGCCAGTATAGGTTTTATCAGCAATTAATCAAACTTGATATCATAACGGTTTTTCATGAAATTTATCGCCATTCCCCCTGAAGCGTAAAAGCCGCCCAATAATAGGGAGATTTCCACTCTTCCTGCTTCCACATTTCCAGTTGTGCCGCCCTCAATGCTGCTGCTGGCGTTAACCCTTTTTGCAGCATTCCCTGATAGAAACTCGACATTAACTTAGCCGTTCCTTCATCGTCCACACTCCACAAACTCACCACGACTCGCTGAGCCCCTGCATACATAAATCCCCGTGTCAATCCTACCATGCCCTCGCCTTGAACGATCGGCCCCATTCCGGTTTGACAGGCACTTAACACTACTAACTCTGCTGCTAATTTGAGATTGAAAATATCAGTAAGCCGTAGGAATCCGTTTAAAGGATTGCCCTTGTCATCTACCAGTGACAAGATGATTCCCGATAGTTCCGGGTTAGTGCTATTCGCTAAACCGTGAGTGGCAAAATGAATGATTTTATATTGGCTTAAGTTCTGACTGGTTGCTGCAGCGCGGCTGGCTTCAAAATCCAAAGCTTCGGTACGAGAATTGGCTGGTACTAATGCTTGAATGATTTGAGCTTCTTGGCGTGTAAATTTTAAACGGCTCAACTGTATGTTATTGGCGCGGCTAGAGCGGCTTAAACCGAGATTTACTGATTCTATTGCTTGGGGATTGCCGCTATTAGACTGGGTTCTGACTCGTTCATCGTCACCGCTAAAAACTGGATCGGCGAGCATTGCTAAAGTCCGAGTTGGGGGTTGTCTGTCATTGTAGTTTTGTCTTAAGATTCCCAAGGTGGAAGCTGAAGGCAGCAGCACAATTTCATGGTCTACAATTAAAGGCGGATTCGGATTTCTACCGGGTGTTTCGGGGAGCGAGAGGGCGGCAAAGGGGAGGTAATTGAGAATGCCATCGCCAACAATCAGCAGGCGTTTTTGAGCGAGTTGTGCTGCTACAGGCTGTAAAATAATTTGACTGAGCGTGTTGTTAGCTTCAGCAACTCGATCGGCAATGTTTCGGTAGCGCGGGTTAGTCACAGCATCGCGGAAATTGCGAGCCACTTTTTCGATGTCGGTACGTTTAGGCAATTCATAACTGGTGATACTGGTTTTAGTCACAGCCCACAGATAGCTACGTTCTTTCCCTAGAGAATACTGGAGTAAAATTGTCTGATCATCGAGGATTTGTTGTTGAATCTGGGCCAGGGTTAAAGGTTGCGGTTGGGTGAGGGCTGCGTACCGGGGACTGGTGGAGCGGATTTGGGCTTGAATGTCCTGATATTGTCCTAGTAAAGTTTGCCGTTTTTGCTCTAATTCTACTTTTTCTGCGGGGGTATGATTGGGGCGGCTTATAGTTTCGATTCGGCGTGTTTCTAAGGCATCGAGTTGCTGTTGTAAATTGCGTTCTTGCTGCAACAATTCCGGGGCGACACCTTGGCGAATATCGGCGTTTGCTTCTTGAAGAAGTTCGAGGAGGCTGCGGGCGCGGGAACTTTCGCTAGCTTGAAAGGCTTTGCGATCGTAACCAGAGTTGGGATTGGTTTTGTGCAGTTCCATTAACAGGTAAATGTAGAACTGGTAATAGTCTTGTACCGTGGCAAAGTATGATATGCGGAGTTCGTGGTTGGTAATTTTGGTGCGGAGGTTTTCGATTATTTTGATGGAGGTTTCAATGTCAGTGAGGGCTGCGATTAAATTGCCTCGATCGCCTTTGATATTAGCCATATTGTAGAGAGTGAGAGCTTCCCCAGGACGATCGCCCACAGCGCGAAACAGCGGCAGGGCTTGTTTTAAATATTCTTCTGCTTCCTGCTGTTTTCCCAATTCTGAGTAAGTAGTACCTGTATTGTTGAGGGTGAGGGCTTCTCCACGCCGATCGCCCGCTTTTTGTCTCAAATCGAGGGCTTGTTTGTAGTAGTCGAGGGCTGCTTGTTTTTCTCCCAAATCTGAATAGACTAAGCCAATATTGGTGAGGGTAGTGGCTTCCTTAGCCCGATCGCCCATAGCGCGGAATAAGGGAAGGGCTTGGTTGAAATACTCTTTTGCTTTGTGTTTTTCTCCCAAATCGTTGTAGGCTAAGCCGATGTTGTTGAGTGTGGTGGCTTCCCCAGTGCGATCGCCCAAAGATGTGTCGCTGTTTGCGGGTAGGTTCGAGATGTTGCTGAGGTTGATACTTGCTTCAGGGCGATCGCCCATTTCCCGAATTAGGGAAAGGACTTGGTTATAGTAGTCGATGGCTTGCTGTTTCTCTCCCAAAGCATAGTAGACGGCGCCTATATTGTTGAGGATGACGGCTTGTTTAGGGCGATCGGCTACAGTCTGATTCCAAGAAAGGGCTTGCTTGTAGTAGTTCAGGGCTTGCTGTCTGTCTCCTAATCTATTAGTAATGAAGCCCATTTGATGCAGCGTGTAAGCTTCCTTCTCCCGATTTCTAAGCATTTGATAAAGCGAACGCGCTGCATCAAACTTTTGCAAGGCCTCCTGATAAGATGCTGCTGTTTCGCGAGCGAATAGTCGCCTAGCTTCCTGAACCAATCGCTCGGCTTCATCTGTTTTTAGATTTAATAGTTCTTTGTTTTTCTGTATTAATCGCTCGGCTTCCCCATCCGGGATTTGATTTCTACTGAGATCGAGGGTTGTCAAATTTACCAATCCCGCTAAAGGTTTGGCATCTGCGATTTGATTTCTACTGAGGTCTAGGGCGGTCAGATTTGTCAATCCCGCTAAAGGTTTGACATCTGCGATTTGATTTGATGCGAGAAAAAGCAGTATCAGATTTGTCAATCCCGATAATGGTTTTACATCTGCGATTTTATTCCCACTCAAATAAAGAAAATTTAACTCAGTCATTCTCGATAAAGGTGTCACATCTACAATTTGATTTGATGCGAGGGACAGCCCTGTTATATTAGTCAATCCAGCTAAAGGTTTTACATCTACGATTTGATTGGCTTCCAGGAAAAGCTCTGTCAGATGAGTCAGCCCCGATAAGGGTTTCACGTCTGAGATTTGATTGAAATTGAGGACGAGAAATCTCAGATTAGTCAGTCCCGATAAGGGTTGCACATCTGTTATTTGATTTAAACTGAGGTTGAGCTTTCTCAGATTGGTGAATTTTGATAATGGTTTGATATCGACTATTTGATTGCGAATTAGGGAAAGTTCTGTGAGATTAGTCAGCGTTTTTTGAGCGCGGTCGCACTCTTGTGTTTTTGCTTTTGATAGCAACACCTCCACCGTATGCCTGGTTTCAGGGGTCAAATTCTCTTTGTTGGTACAGAAATCAGCAAAACTTTCAAATGTCTGGGGATTTGGCGCGGCGGCAGATCCCATCAGGATAGTCGCACCTACAGCTAAGCCCCAACGCCCCCAAATCGAAAGTATGGGATTCATAAGCACTCGCTCAAAAAAGACATGATTAGCTGCTATCATAATCTATCGCACCTTGTGATGCACCCTTTTCCTTCCTGCTTGCCAATTAGATCGGGAGCATTTGGTGAAACAATAGTCGCTACTGCTTCTCGCTGCACACTCCAAGCATTATGAGAAACCGGGTTTAAGAAACCGAGTTGTTCCAAAAAACCAGGTTTCTCCTAAAAAATTAGGTTTCGGCACAAGTCCTATTTTACGTTAGTCTCAACTCAGGAATTTTAAATTAGCGATCGCCCTCAAATCTAGCATTTACTATTTGCTGCTGTTTTATGAAAATCAACAAAAAACAATTCAACAGATATACTTTAGTTTTTTGCTTAGGAATGTTCGCTGTGTTCCTATTTTCCTTAATTCTGCGATTTTGGGAACTGGAGCGATTTAATACCTTAGTATTTGACGAAGTTTACTACGCTAAATTTGCCAACAATTATCTCACAAAAACTCCCTTTTTCAACGCTCACCCGCCTCTGAGCCAGTACATAATTGCGATCGGCATTTGGATCGGTACTCATCTTCCTTTCGGCAAAACAGCCGTCAACAGTATGGCTGGCTCCCTGCTTTCCCCTTGGGATTACCGCTGGCTGAATGCTCTCACAGGTTCCTTTACTCCCCTAGTTGTGGGAGCACTAGCTTATCAGCTAGTTCCGCGCCGCACCTTTGCTTTTATTGCTGCTTTATTTATCGCCTTCGACGGTTTGTTTTTAGTGGAGTCTCGCTACGCGCTGAACAACATTTATCTGGTTTTATTTGGAATTTTAGGTCAGTTATTTATTTTAAAAGCCGTAGAAGCAGAAGGCAAAAAGCGCTGGCTTTGGCTGGTACTCGCCGGAATAGGTTTCGGCGCATCTGCTGCTATCAAATGGAACGGATTGTGGTTTCTTTTCGGTACTTATCTAATTTTAATCTGTGCTTGGGCAGTTCGTTTTATCCAGGGTAACAGAGGAAATGAAGAACAAAGCCGCGAGGTAGATTCACCTCTAATTCCTGCCGAAAGTCCAGTACAAAAACTGACTAAACTCAATTTTCTAGAACTCTGCTTGAGTCTAGCTATTATTCCTATTCTAGTTTACAGCATCTCTTGGATTCCTCACCTGTACTTTAATCCAACTCCCAATTTCTGGCAGATGCAAACGGAGATTTTGACTTATCACCAGCGGATTAAAAGCGGGCCTGACGTGCATCCTTACTGTTCCACGTGGTACAGTTGGCCTTTGATGCTGCGCCCCATAGTTTACTTCTACAAAACTGCTAGCAGCAATGCCCAACCAGATCCGGTTTTGCCACCTTTACCTGAAGGTGCAACTCAGGCAATTTTTGACGTTCACGCAATGGGAAACCCATTGCTTTGGTGGCTGTCAACCTTAGCTTTACTGCTAGTAATAGGAGTTTTAGTTCACCGGATATTGGTGTGGCTGCAAACGCGCAGCGAGGCTTCGGTTGACACGATAGAACAGCAGCGGCCGATTTTGTTTCCGCCGACTGCTGAAATGTGGCTGGGGTTATATTTAATAGTTAATTGGTCCGCTAATTTGGTGCCTTGGGTGAAGGTGACTCGCTGCATATTTTTGTACCATTATATGGGCTGTTCTGTGTTTGCAGCCTTAGCACTTGCTTGGTGGGTTGACAGGTGGCTGCACAGCCCTCAAACTCGACTCCGAGGGATGGGGGTAACAATTATTTTTCTGATTTTCGGTGCTTTTACTTTCTGGATGCCTATCTATTTGGGACTGCCTTTGTCGCAAATGGAATGGAAAATTCGGATGTGGCTGCCGTCTTGGGTTTAAGTTAGAAATAATTCATTTATTAACCGGCAAGATGCCCGTTAAACAAAAAAATTAAGTTTTGTGGAACAGGCATCTTGCCTGTTCCTAACCAAGGTGCAAGATGTAAGTTATAACATTTATAACAAAGGTGAGTTGGCAAAAGCGAGAATTATTTTTGATAGAGTGATCGATAAACTGGTTCGCCCCGTTTCAGAGTAGCAATTTCTCTTTCAGTAGGAACAGGTAGGGGATTTTCTGCTAGCCAGTTGTCGCCGTTTTGACGTTTAAAACTAGGGTGAGATGAAAAGCGATCGCACATTTCCCTTTCTACTTCCTCAATATCTGACTGGATAAAAACTTCGCCGCCAATTGCCAGATAAGTTGCCAATTCGTTGACTAATTCCTGCTGCACCACCCGCCGTTTATGGTGCTTTTTCTTGAACCAGGGATCTGGAAACTGAATGCTAACTCGCTGCAAAATACCTGCGGGTAAAGTTTCTAAAATTGGTTTCAGGGAACTATTCGCATTGCAAAACAAATAGTGCAAATTTGTCAAGCCTTTTTCGTCCCGCCAAAGATTCGCCTCTTCTACCAAAGGTTCCCGAATTTCTAATCCGAGAAAGTTCCAGTCTGTTTGGATTTGCGCCATGTGCCACAAAAACCGTCCTCTGCCGCAGCCGATATCTAAATGCAGCGGTAAATTTAAGTCTGCATAGATTTTAGTCCAATCCGGGGGATTTGCAGATGCTTGATATCTAATTGATAGGGGATTGACGTGTTCCCGCACTCTTACTCTTGCCAATTTTGCTGTCTCCTGAATGTAATTTTAATCCGCTGATGAAGGCAGATTAACGTGGATTAACGCAGATAAATATTGATTTTTACGAGGTTATTCAATACTTTTTAATTAATGAGCAATATTAAATTGCAGAGGGACAAATTTAAACTTCTCATTATTGCATTAGGCTTCGGGTTCGATGCCTGCTGCTCTTAATTGGGCGGATAGTCGATCGGCCCGCTGTTGAACATTTGCTTTTTCCTGCCGTTCCCTTTCTACCATCTCTGCTCCCCACAATAACATCTCTCCGCTCTCATCCCACCACCGCAACCAATATCCGGTTCTTTCGGCTTTTGTTCCCTGCCAAACACCCAGAAATAACCCAACTCCTGAAATCCAATAACGGCCGAAAGCATCGGGTGGTTGTACTTCATACTTTCCTGATGAATCCAAGTGGTAGACTTCTAACACTCCGGCGGCCGGTTCAAAAAGTGCATAGACTGGAACGCGCAATATTTGCTCGTAAAAATACCATTTTCCAGGCGGATAAGTTTGTTTACTAGAATATTCATCGTTGGGACTAGCTGACAAAAATTCCATCACGATCGCCGGAATGTCTCCTTCTAAGTTGGGAGTGTAACTGCGGCGAATTTCTTGACTAGAAAGCGGTTGTACGTTGCGGGCATAAAACCAATCTGGAGCTTTGATTACTAGCTTGCCGTTTAATGTAGCGCAAATTCCCATGTTTGGGGCAACTAATATTCCTGCTAAAATTAGCCCTGCGATTTCTAAGATTTCCCGCAAGGCTGCAGCTAGCAAGGGTTGGTCGATATTTTCCACAGGTTCCTCGTCTAAAATGAAATCGTCTGGCAATTTTTCCCAGGTAATTTTTAATTCGGCTGTACTGATTGTCATTGTATTTCACCTCTAAATGAGATTACTGGAGTGCAGTTTGCAATACTTCGCGGTGAAAGAGCGATCGCCCTACTATAAATTTTATCCTTTCCGGCGATAATGCGTCGCCGTTGGCATAGTGTTCGATCCAGGTTTTGCTGATTAAATAAGGATCGTCTGGCAATTCTGATAATAAGTATCCCGGCATTTCTAGCTCTTCCATTAACTGGCTGACTTTGGGGTCGTAGCTGAGGGCAAAACAGCGGCATTCTTCGGATGCTGCCATAATTAAACTGTGGTAGCGCATCCCGATCGCCATTTCGACTCCCCGGAATACTCCTTTCAATTTTCTCGGATCGTCTAAACTGAGGATGCGGCTCGTTTTGGGCAGGGCTTCGTGCAAATATTTCGCAATTTCTAAGTCGTGAGACGCTTGAAAAGGCAGCAGCAAAATTAAGGTGCGAGTTGCTTTTTGAAAGTCAACTAAAGCTTGAGTTAAGATCGACAAACGCGCAGGAGTTAGTGTAGAATGAGAACGCAAACAAACAGCAACTCTGGGCGCAGGTAAATCCCACAAACCCGACACGGGAGAATTCTCCAAAGCCCACACGGGATCGGGCGCTAAAGTAAAGGGAATTTGCCAATCTGCAAGTAAAGTAGCTGAACCTTTATCGCGCACGCTGACGGCGGTGCATCCAGCAAAACAGCGCTGAGATAACTTGCGAGTCATTTCGCGCTTCAAAGGCCCAATTCCCTGGGCCCAGGCAACTGTTTTTAAGCCCATCCGCTGCGCTAATCCCATCAAACCCCCATAATAGAAAGGGCTCGCAATGCTAGTAGCGTCTTGGATTAAACTACCGCCGCCCCAAATTAGCGCGTCGGATGTGCGGAGTGCTTCGAGAACTTGGAACGCATTCATGCGATCGCGCGCAGCTACCCCGTACCGCTGATTTGTCTCGACAGGATTGCCAGATAGGACGATCGGCGTCACGCCATCTGGTAACATTTGCAGTAGCGATGCCAACAGCGCCTCGTCGCCGCCGTTGCCTTTACCGTAATAGCCGCACAAAATTGCTCGCATTTCTACTCTTTTCTTTGTTTGTGATGGGGAATCTAACTATTTTAGATTTTAGATTGGGGATTTTAGATTTTTTTGAGATTTGAAATTTGATACTACTACTACCAAAAAAATGCTACTGTCATCAAGCTTCAAGGCTTTACGTCATCAGTCAGCTCAAATCACAAATCTAATAAAATCTCAAATCGCTAATCTCAAATTGTATGACGCATCATACTTTAATATGACAGTTGCGTAAGTCGCGATAGATAAATCTTTCATCTTCGTTCGCCATACAAAAAATGCACGCTTTGTCAATTCCCACCTGGATTATTCACATCTCTAGCGTCGTCGAGTGGATTGCCGCCATCTGGTTAATTTGGACTTACGGCGAAGTCACTCAAAACCGAGCTTGGTGGGCCCTTTCCGCCGGAATGCTGCCCGCTCTCGTCAGTGCTATGTGTGCCTGTACATGGCACTATTTTGACAACTCTCCAGCCCTAGAATGGATCGTTACCCTGCAAGCGGCGATGACTCTCTTCGGCAATTTTACTTTGTGGGCGGCGGCTTGGTGGATTTGGCGATCGGCTCAGCCAGAAAAAATTAAAGATTGAAAAAGAGGTAAATATTTTGAAAAAAATCACTATTTGGGTCAAATTAGCCGCGAGTTCGCTGTTGTTAACAGCCGGATTTTTGCTTCCCAGCAAAGCCAGCAACACTTCCTTGCAACTCGCCCAACAGCCTAACTGTAAAATTCCTCAAACTACACAGGAGCAGAATGCGTGCTCCAGTCAAGAGTTTCAGGCAGCAGACAGAAAACTCAATCAAGTATATCAGCAACTTCAGCCCAAACTCAACAGCAAACAAAAGCAAAGATTGATAGTAGCACAGCGTAGTTGGCTCAAGTTTAGAGATGAATCTTGCAATTATGAAATGGGACAGTTTGAAGGTGGAACTTTGGCTGCTTCTACCTACGGTTATTGCAGAGCGAGGGTGACACAAGAACGAGTGAAGGACTTGGAGCGTTATTTGCAACAAGCAAGTTTGTAAAAGTTCGATCGCGATCGAGAATAATTTACCCATTCAATCATCAATAGCGCGACAACCTCATCTTTTGCACTTTTAGAAGCCCCAGCTCAAACCAGCTCAAGATTGATATAAAGCTTTGTTTTTTATTTTACGCTTTGACACGGCAATGGTGTAAAATCTAAATTCTCAAATCTTATATTTTAAATCCCTATGTCCTTCGTTGGTTTGCACATTCACAGCGATTATAGCTTACTAGATGGGGCTTCTCAGCTACAACAGCTCGCAGAACGGGCGGTGGAATTGGGGATGCCCGCGATCGCCCTTACAGACCACGGGGTGATGTACGGCGCGATCGAACTCATCAAAGTTTGCAGAAATAAAAATATCAAGCCGATTATTGGCAACGAAATGTATGTCGTCAACGGCGACATAGAAGTAAAAGTTCGAGGTAGAAGAAAATACCATCAAGTTGTTTTAGCTAAAAATACCCAAGGTTATAAAAACCTCGTCAAGCTAACTACAATTTCCCATTTAAAGGGAATGCCAGAAAGAGGTATTTTTGCCAGACCTTGCATCAACAAGGAACTCCTAAAACAATACTCCGAAGGTTTAATTGTCACCAGTGCTTGTTTGGGCGGCGAAGTTCCCCAAATGATTCTGCAAAACAAGCTAGATACTGCCCGTGAAGTAGCCACCTGGTATAAAGAAGTATTTGGGGAAGATTACTATATAGAAATTCAAGACCACGGTTCTCCGGAAGACCGGATTGTTAATGTTGAAATCGTCAAAATTGCCCGCGAACTCAAGATTAAAATAATTGCCACCAATGATTCTCACTATATTTCCTGCAACGACGTAGAAGCACACGATGCTTTACTCTGCATTAACACCAACAAACTGATTGAAGAAGACAAGCGGATGCGCTACAGCGGCACTGAGTATCTTAAGTCAGCAGACGAGATGGCGCAACTGTTTCGAGATCATTTGGATGATGAAACAATCAAAGAGGCGATAGAAAATACCCTAGAGGTCGCAAATAAAGTATCGAGATACGAGCTCACAGGAGAAGCTCGAATTCCCACAATCCCAATTCCTCCAGAACATACAGCCGATACTTATGTAGAAGAAATATCCTGGCTGGGACTCTTAGAACGCCTCAAAGCCCGCACCAGAAATGAAATCCCCCCAGTCTACAAACAAAGATTAGAATACGAACTGAAAATGCTTCAGCAGATGGGCTTTTCGGAATACTTTTTAGTAGTTTGGGACTACATAAAATATGCTAGAGACAACGATATCCCAGTAGGGCCAGGACGCGGTTCTGCCGCAGGTTCTCTAGTTGCCTACGTCCTCAAAATTACCAATATAGACCCCGTACACCACGGATTACTATTCGAGCGATTTCTCAATCCAGAACGCAAATCCATGCCAGATATTGATAGCGATTTCTGCATAGAAAGGCGGGACGACATGATTAAATACGTTACTGAAAAATATGGTAGCGATCGCGTAGCGCAAATTATTACTTTCAACAGAATGACATCAAAAGCTGTATTGAAAGATGTTGGGAGGGTGTTAGGTATTCCCTACAAAAAAGCCGACGAAATGGCAAAATTAATTCCCGTGTCCAGGGGAAAACCAGAAAAACTTAAAGTGATGATTTCCGATGACACACCTGCACAGGAATTTAAAGACAACTATGAAAATACAATTTGCATCAATGAAGAAACAGGGACAGAAGTCCCTGTGCGTCAGTGGATTGACATGGCAATTCGCATTGAAGGAACTAACAAAACCTATGGCGTTCACGCAGCAGGTGTGGTAATTTCTTCAGAGCCGTTGGATGAACTTGTACCGCTGCAAAAGAATAATGAGGGTGCTGTAATTACCCAATATTTCATGGAAGATTTGGAATTTTTGGGGCTGCTGAAAATGGACTTTTTGGGATTGAAAAATTTAACCACGCTCCAGAAAACAGTTGATTATATTAAGCAAACCCAAAATCTAATTGTCGATCCAGAAATGCTACCTTCTGATATAGAGCGCAGAGCTCAAGAGACTTTTGGCAGAATCAAAAAGTTACCTGATGATGTAGATAAAACTTATAGACTTTTAGAAAGAGGAGATTTAGAAGGTATTTTTCAGCTAGAATCCTCTGGAATGCTGGATGTAGTGAAAAAACTCAAACCTTCCTGTCTCGATGATATTTCTTCTATTTTGGCACTTTACCGACCTGGCCCGCTGGATGCAGGTTTGATTCCTCAGTTTATTGACTGCAAGCACGGTAAAACAGTTGAGTACGATCATCCGCTATTAGAGCCGATTTTAAAAGAGACTTACGGAACGCTTTGCTTTCAAGAGCAAATTATGCGGATGGCTCAAGATTTGGCGGGCTATTCTTTGGGTCAAGCTGACTTGCTGCGGCGCGCAATGGGCAAGAAGAAAGCTGATGAAATGCAGAAGCAAAAAGAAACGTTTATCGACGGCGCAACTAAGAATGGAGTCAGTCAAAGAATTGCTGATAAACTGTTCGCGCAGATGCTGCAATTTGCGGAATATTGCTTGAGCTATGACACGAAGATATTGACGGTGGAATATGGGCCGATGGCTATTGGCAAAATCGTTGAGGAAAAAATTGAATGTACTGTTTATAGTGTTGATAGCAACGGTTATATTTATACACAGTCAATTGCACAGTGGCATCGCCGGGGGCAGCAGGAGGTCTTTGAGTATTGTCTGGAAGATGGCTCGATAATTCGCGCCACAAAAGATCACAAGTTTATGACTGTTGGCGGTCAAATGCTGCCCATTGACGAAATCTTTGAACAAGGATTAGACTTAAAACAAATCAACTCTAGCTCAGATATATAAAATGTATCTCGACTATAGGCAGCTAAAATCGGAACACAAGGAACAAATCATTTCTGCTTTTAATCAGGGCATGGAGTGTCGAGACATTCCTAACTACCTTGGTGTGAGCGAAAGAGCAGTTTCAAGGGTTTTAAAAGAAGCGGACATTAATACTAAGCGGCGAAACCGCTATACTTTAAATGAGAGCTATTTTGATGTAATTGACTCTCAAGCTAAAGCTTATTTATTAGGATTGATAGCTGCTGATGGCTGCGTTACTCAAACTAATTATGTCGCTTTTGAATCTATTGACAAAGAACTTACAGAAATGCTCAGCATAGAGCTACAATACTCGGGTGAAATTAGAGTTATTCAGCCTCAAAATTATGCTCCTCACTACCGAATAAATTTTTCTTCTGAAAAGCTGGCAAGCTCTTTACATGGCTACGGCATCATAACAGGAAGCTGGGGGGGTGACAAAGAGGTCTACGAGATAGACTGTATAAGGGTTGCGGCCCGCATACCTTGTTGATAAAAGCTG
>NZ_JAUBSD010000002.1:104124-165447 GCF_036704575.1 Microcoleus sp. K5-D4 | reverse complement strand
TCCGGGGATGTTGTCGTACTCTACACAGATGGAATTACGGAAGCTTTTGATATGAATCAAGCTCAATACGGTATTGACCCATTGATTGAAGTTGTTGCCATTAACAGGGGACAGTCAGCAGCAGAAATCAAGCAAGCTGTTATTGACGACGTGCGGCGATACATTGGGGAGCAAAAAGTATTTGATGACATTACTTTGGTAGTAATCAAACAGAAGTAAGTATGGGAGAATTTAGTTGAGGCAGTGTCAAATATCTTTCGAGGCTTTAGGGAAAATATATAATTAATTTTGCTTGACTACTTATACCTGATTTTTTGGGGATATGAATTGAAAATTTTAGATTTATCATTCCCGGACGTATGCAGGGGCAAAAACCCGGTTTCTCCGTCAATCTCTCAGGCGAGAGAGCCACTATTTTTCGTCTCACCCGGGTTTTTTGCGTAAGTTATATGTAGGTCAATATTATGTCGCAGAAATAACTCCTTCGCCCAATCGGTTATAGCTAATTTAGCTACCCGAGACTGAGGGCGGGTTCCCCAGTGCCAAAATCAGTAAACTGGCGTACATCGGGTTCATGGAATGCTAAAACAATATCTTCTTTAGGCACTCCCAGTTCGACGAGTTGGTTCGCAATTCCGACTTCAGTACCGTCATGCTGAATCCAAATTTTTCCACCCTTGATATCAAGATGCAGAATACAGCCAAAATGGCGTCTATTTCCACGCCAACCAACATATAGAAGTTGATAATGATCTTGCTCCGTATCGAAAAGGGTTTGCACTTCGTATTCTTGCGTATTGCGTTGTATCGAAATGCGCTCTCGCCGTTCTGAAAGAAGATGACGAATGTATTGCCGATATTGCTCTATAGCCATTGAACAATAACCTCCTGTTGCACATCATAAATCATCAATCGTAGTTGATATCGCTGAACCGCCGCCACAATAAACCGTCGTTGAAAGAAACTTTCATAAATTGGCACTCGCACCGCTAGATAGAGGCGGCGATCTGGTTCAATCATTTCAAGCAATACTTCGGACAGTTTTTTAACGGCCCTGTAAGCCGATCGCGAGAAAGCCCTGCCATTTTTAACGCATTTTAGGAAACTTAGGGCGCTTACTTAAACCTTGAAATAATAGTCCACCATATAGCCAGTCTGGGTTTCGGACACTCGATTAGATATAAAACTGTCCGAAGTATTGTTCAAGCGCATCGCGATAATTGAGAAATTGTCCCAATGCAGTATGAAAATCTGAAACATTGGATGGGCTAATGAAACTTTTAACTTCTACAGCTATTTTCTGATGATCTCGCTGGGCGGCTAACAGTTGTTCCGCGGCTAAATCAATCTCAAAATCTACATCATCAACATTGATTTCATACGGATCGGCCGTAATCTGCCAACCCTGCTTTTCTAAACCCGTCTTAACAACATCATGAAACCGATCTTTTACCATACAAGTTTTTTAGTGGCAGATAACTACTCATCTTGTAAGCATTTTTGATTGACCCGCCCTAGAACTTACCAATGAATAGTATAACCTAAATTGGGCGATCGCTAATAGTTTACAAACCGGATATCGGCACAAATTCGTAACCGTAACTGGTGCGATTTCCGGGTTTAACAGTTACTAACTGAACTGCGCGATTACGATCGCCCGAAGGTAAAAACCGAATTGGCCCCGATGCTCCATTTGCCGAAAAATCTGACGCCGATAAAGCTTGTTGAATGCCTGTACGAGTCGGATTGCGCCCTAAACCGGCAATTAACGCGATCGCCGCATCGTAGGCTAAAGCTGTGCGCCAACTTACTTCAGCATCCCAAAGTTGTTTGGATGTTTGGGGAAAGTTTGACTGCGGATCTGCGAGAATGTGCCAAGGAACAGCTAGCACCATATCTGTTGTTCCTGGGCCACCGATTTGCAGTGTTTTAGCAGTATAAGCACCGTCTCCTGCTAGTAATGGCAGCCGTTTGGCGTTTACTTGCACTACTTGCAAAGCTTGGTCGATCGTGGCTGAATTGGATGCTAACATAATCACTTCTGCTCCTTGGGCGATCGCACTTTTAACGCTATCGGCGGCATTAAAATTTCCCTTAGCAAAGTCAAATTCTGATACTATTTGTCCTCCATCTCCGTAAATAGCCGTAGTGAATTCATCTTTTAAAGATTTGCTGTAACTGCTGGTCGAATTGAAAAATATAGCAGCTTTTTGCTTTTGCAATTTTCCCACCATATAGCGAGAAAGAGCATTCGCAGCAAACCGATCGCTCGGCACTGTCCGAAATATATTGTTGGCAATTCCTGAGAGCTGCACAGACGTACTTGTCGGAGAAATTGCTACTAATTGTTTTTGCTGGTAAATCTTGCTGGCTGCTAGCGTTGTATCTGAACCAAAATGCCCGATGACTCCTAAAATTTCCGAGTTATTTGCCAAAGCACTGGCAATTTGTGCCACCATTTCTGGCTTGTTGTCATCGTTAGCAATTACCACTTTTAATGGAGTACCGCTAATGCCGCCGCTTTGGTTGATTTCATTTTGAGCTTGAGCTACCCCCCGCAGAATTTCTAGAGCAGCATTGATATCGCCGCCAATGGGAACTGCTGCTGCAATTGTGTAGGATTTTTGAGATCCGATGCGGGCGTTGTTGAGGTAAATTAGTGCTTCGGGATCGTTGCGATTGGTTTTCAGCGAAGCTTGTAAGTCGGAAATAGCTGCGTTATAGTTGCCAGATGCGATCGCCTGTACTGCTGCTTGTTTGGTTGTTGTGGCTTGCTCTGGAAGTAACAGTTTTTCGCCACCACTCAGACGCTGCCCAATTGCCTGCTCTGATTGCGGCGAATTCCCCGTCGCAGAGTTGGGAAAAGTCGGATTTTGGGGTGATAAACCCCCGACATTGATGCTGCCTCGGCTTGTCAGCCACCAAATACCTGCACCGGCTAGCCCGATCGTAATTAGGAGCGATAATACCAGAACAGCGGTTTCATTTTTTTGGGACATGGCTGCAGAATTTTAGATTTTAGGTTTTAGATTCAACGACTTAAGAAGTTCGGCAACGAGCAATGTATGGGATGTAAAGCATTTAATAACAAGTTCTCTTTCATTTAATAATTTATGTAGCAATTATGCTAATTCTCATACTTGAGATAGATGATTGTGGGCTGACATCTACCTATATTTTAGCAGTTGTTAATTTATTTGATCTGGATATTATACAATCTAGCTGTGTAGCAGCTTAGATCCCACTGAGGTTGACTGTGATACCTGCAGATTGTCCCGTCTCTGAGGGTTTGGCTCCTTTACCGTATTTGGCGCTGCTGGGGGTGGGAGCCATTTCTAGTGTGATTTCTGGTGCTGTTTCAGGCACCGGGTCTCCTAAGTCTGCGATCGGTGGAATGCGATCGCTATGCAGCCAACTAGGGCCAACAGGGAAGCTGGCATTTCTCTTGTTTTTTTCCATCCTTGAACAGCTTGCTCGCGGCTACGAAGCCTGGAGTAAAGAGTCGCTGGGTTATAACTTGCTTAACTTGTTGACTGCCGTTTTATCTGCCGTCATACTTCACTACTAGGGTAGAACAATCAGCTCAATATAGTTTGCTGCGAATCCTACTTTATAGGTTTTTTTATGTTGTTTAGCTTTTTGTAAACATTTTTGAGTCCCTCTTATCACAATCATCACCTAAATTCTTTTTCTTAATTATATCTTTATTTTCCCGGAGAGTCTCGACAGCGGGGGAGTTTTTAATTATCCAGGGGCGGGGAAAGATTAAAGTTTTTTTAAGTTTGACAAAATAAAGGACATCTTTTGTAATATAAAGAAGAAAGTTGAAAAAAATATAAAGACAAACTAATTGGATAAAAGTGTCGCTAAGGTAGTAAAAATGACGGTTGGTCAGAGAAAAAGAGTGTTAAGCTAGGCTAAGCTCAGTCAAAGCAAAACCTCGATATTTAATTAAGTTCGATCGATAACAAAGGCTAAGGTAAATTCCATGGCAAACTCAGTTTTAAATCAGCCAAACGCAGCAGCAGGAGTGCAGTGGCAGCCAAAAGATATTATCCGCGGCCTAGTGTGGAAAATTGCGATCGCAACCTGGCTGTTAATGGCTGTAGGCAGCGCCACGCGAGTCATGAATGCGGGGCTCGCTTGCCCCGACTGGCCACTGTGCTACGGTCAATTAATACCCGCAGCGCAAATGAATTTGCAAGTATTTCTGGAATGGTTTCACCGATTGGACGCTGCGGCAATTGGCTTAAGCGCGATCGCACTTTTAGGACTATCTTTGTTTTACCGCAGCCGCCTGCCAAAATGGCTGCCTTGGGCGAGCGCCGGAGCACTATTTTTAATCGTTTTTCAAGGCGTATTGGGCGGCTTGACAGTAACACAACTGCTGAGATTTGACATCGTTACCGCTCACTTGGGAACAGCTTTACTATTTTTTGCCGCCCTGCTAGTCATCGGTTTCATGCTGACTCCCTACGAAGCTACAGGAAATGTCGGCAAATTAGCTTGGGTAAGTTCGATCGCAGCATTGTTAGTTTACCTGCAAAGTTTGCTAGGAGCATTAGTAGGCTCTAGATGGGCACTGCACCAATGTTTGGATTCCTCAGAATTGTGCTCGGTAATGAACAGCCACATCGCCGGTATCGTACCCGCTACCGCAGCGACTTTAGCCGTAGCAGTCATGGCTTGGCGGCAGCCTGCACTGAGTCCAAACTTGCGAAAACTGGCTCATTGGGCGAGTGTTTGCCTAATTGCTCAATTAGTTTTAGGATTAGCAACTTTCCGGCTGCACCTTCAGGTAGAACCGCTGACAGTCGCCCACCAAGCAGTCGGTGCTGCTTTGCTGGGAACCCTGATAGCTTTTAGTGTTTTAGCTTGGCGCGATCGAGTTTTATCAGCTTGAGAGTAAGAAGCGGCGGGTTTATTAATCCTTGTAGCTACACCAAATATTTCTCGTAAAACCCGCCCCTACAACCTAATGACTAATGACGAATTCACAAATAATTACTAACAGCTTACAACCGATGCAAGAAATCCTTACCAACGACAGGCCCCGCCTCCACGAAAACTTTTCGCAAGTTGTGAAAAGTTACTATCAACTAACAAAACCCAGAATTATTTTACTGCTACTAATCACTACCTCAGCAGGAATGTGGATGGCCGCCAAAGGAGAAGTAGATCCGCTATTACTGGTATCAACTATTACTGGAGGTGCTTTAGCTTCTGCGTCGGCGAATACGATTAATTGTGTCTACGACAGTGACATCGATTATATTATGGAGCGCACCCGCTGGCGGCCGATTCCTTCAGGGCGTGTCAAGAAACGGGATGCTTTGATATTTGCGATCGCCCTAGCTACAATATCCTTTACATTGCTCACAGTTGTTGCCAACTTATTAGCCGCATTGCTAGCAATGTCAGGCATCGTTTTCTACGTCCTAATTTACACCCATTGGCTGAAGCGTCACAGCGTGCAAAACATCGTCATCGGCGGTGCAGCAGGGGCGATTCCCCCGCTAGTTGGGTGGGCTGCGGTTACGGGAGATTTGAGTTGGGGTGCGTGGCTGCTGTTTGGGATTATATTCCTGTGGACACCGCCGCATTTTTGGGCATTAGCAATGATGATTCGCGATGAATACAAGGAAGTAGGCGTCCCGATGTTACCTGTAATTGAGGGCGACGAAGAGACAGCCCGCCAAATTTGGATTTACACGCTATTGATGATTCCTGCAACTTTGCTGCTAGTTTATCCCCTGCATTTAGCGGGTGCGGTGTATGCGGGAACAGCTATTTTCCTCGGTGCTATTTTTGCCCAAAAAGCTTGGTTGCTGTTGCAGACTCCAGAGGATAAGATTGTTGCGCGATCGCTCTTCAAATACTCTATTCTGTACCTGATGCTCTTGTGCGCCGGAATAGTGGTTGACAGTTTGCCTGTGACTCATAACTTTACTACTGCTCTTGTACAAAATGTGCAAACTTTAATTAGTGCAGTTGTGATGTAGTTAGGAGTTACTCAGAAATACCAAAGAAACCGGGTTTTTCACCAGTATTAAAGTCTCAAATGCACTATTGTGCTAAAAAACCCGGTTTAGGCCTAAGTCCTAGTAGTGAGTTAAATTGCAATTCTTAAAATGAAGCCCGCATCTAGCGGGTTTTGTTTGTTTACTTTAGGGAATGGGATACAACCATTTGCGAAATAATTGTGTTAAGCGTGGCATGACCAAATAGGTGAGCAATATAACAGTGAGACCTGTGATCATCAGAGATGTGAGCAAGGCAGGAAGCCCAGATAGTAGCGGTACAAGCAAACGATTGAGAATAGAAATGGTACAAAACACTCCCAACCATGTAACTAACGCCATTTTGTAGCGAGGGGGTGGAGCCTTCATCGATTTATGGGGCAGCGTAAACCAGGTTTCCAATCCGGTCAGGGTTTGAATCTCTTCTGGCTTTTCAATCAAAGGCTGCAATCGCTCAATCCACTCTCGCCGAACATCAGATTCTAGCCAGGCCTTGAGATTGTCGTAGCAATCGAACTTGAGAATGACCACGTACTCAGGATGGGCGTGATGCTGGGGTCGAATAGTGCTGACACCCAGATGTCCCTTGAATTTTCGTGCATCTGCGGCGATGCCATGAAACCATGCTTCGTAACCTTCCTCGCGCCCCGGTTTCACGACATGAGAGATCACAGTGGTGACTAGATAGTTGTCTTCACTTGTATTGCTCGCCAACGGTTCTTCCAACATAGAATTTAAAGAATTAACGAAGAGAAAATTTTTATTCTGAACAACTACCCTAGAGACAACAAATTGCTCGGCAATTTTTGCCAGCTATTCGTGAAACAGAAGGGAGATTAACGAATGCGCTCGCGCAGGTTAGGCATGAGATGAAATGACTAGAAAAATAGTTACAATTTTTGACGCAAGAGCTATTAAAAATACCCTATACGTGACTTACAACCAAGTATTTGTCACCGCTACGCTTCACGTAAAATTAATAACCTAGCGATGACAATATTAACTCAGTTACAAACCAGCTAAATAAACTAGGCGCTTTCTCACTACTTATTGGGAGCTCCAGCATTTGCCGTTGCTGCATAGCTGGTCATCAGGTTTTTGTAGTCAGGAATAAACTCTGCTAAGAGACTACCCAATCCTTCAATATCGTTGCGCCAGTCACGGTGCAATTCACACACAACGCTAAACCAATTGACCAACTGAACTCCCGCACGAGACATTCGATCCCAAGCTGCATAGCGACAGGCTTCATCGAAGGTTCCAGAGGCATCGGTAACAACAAAAACTTCATAACCTGCCTCTAATGCCGAAAGCGCACAAAAAGTAACACATACATCAGTAACAATTCCGGCAATAATCAATTGCTTTTTACCTGTTGCTTCTACTGCTTTAACAAAGTCCTCGTTGTCCCAAGCGTTGATTTGTCCGGGACGCGGAATAAACGGAGCATCTGGAAACTTCTCCTTCAGTTCAGGGATGAGGACTCCATTGGGGCCTTGCTCAAAGCTAGTTGTCAAAATTGTAGGCAGGTTGAAAAATTTGGCTGCACTTGCTAGCGCCAGCACATTATTTTTGAAGTCGGCGGCACCAATATCACGCACAAGTGAGAACAGTCCAGTTTGATGATCGACCAGCAGAACCGCAGCATTATTCTTGTCTAAACGGTTGTATTTGAATGTAGGCATCAGGTATTTCTCCTATTTGGGTTATGGGTGAATGAGGAATTGCCGAATGGAGTCAAGAATCAGAAATCCTTGAGTTGTACCAATTAAATGTGCTTTTTTATTAAAAGCGAAACGTCTATTTCCTCTAAATGGCTTATGGCGTAACCTGTTGCGGCATGAACTCAGTTTGCAAAATCTTACCAAATTTCACCACTCAAGATCCGCAAGTTAAGCGCTGAGTTAACGCGATCGCCCTAATCTCGACACACGTTACACCAACGCCCCTAACGCTTTCAATGTCGTCGATTTTTGAGCGATCGTTAATCCAGTTGCCCCTTGAATATTCATGCCTTCATACCGCCGATCGCCCATCAACGTCCTCACACAGCGCCCAGTTGCGACATCCCACAGCTTAATCGTGCGAATGATAAATTAGGTCTTTTGGGCAATGATATAAACATGATTTTCAGGATACTGGTCATATTCGAGATGGCGGCAGGTGCAATGATGCTCAACCAGAATTTGCACGAAAGTATCTACACCCAAAGTGCTGTAATCAAAGTCTTGACCTTGAAATGCTCCCGAAACCTCGCTGCTTGTATGTCCGCCGCCACAAGTGAACAGGATGACTCCATTGGGTTCAAGCGCATCGCATAGCTTTTGTATCACAGGCGCTTGCTTGTTGATTGGCAGATGAAACGTGCTATCCCACGCTGCAATCAGGCTGTAAAGTTTCGGCGGCAGCCAATCACAAATGTCTTCGCGGTAAAACGTGATTTCTGGATGTAGCCGCTCGGCTAAATCGATCATTTCCCTAGAAATATCAAGCCCTTCAGGCTGAAATCCATGCTTGGATAAGCTGTTAATAAAGCGTCCGCTGCTTCCACACCCGACATCAAGTGCTGCGTGCTGCTTAGAAGTAAATTTGATCGCCCGTTCTAATTGGGCAATCCCGTAGGTTGAATCTTGATGCTCAGTTTGCCACCATTGGGCAATTCGGTCGTAGCGGGCCGATGTATCATTTGGCTCCATAGAGTCACCTCATAAGTGGCGATCGAGATTTTCAGGACAATTAAAATCTTTCTCCACGGTACACCCAGACTACGCGATCGCCCCTAACGCTTTCCATGTCGCTTTTTGAGCGTTTGTTAATCCCGTTGCGGCTTGAATATTCATTACATCTTGAACACTACCAAATTTTTCAATGTTTCAATTTCTGGCTGTCAGTGGGAAAGTGGCGATTTCTGTTGCAGATTCTGGCAGAGGGGGGCGCAGACAAAGATAAACTAGCGGCCCTAACAGCGGAACTAGAGAGACTGCCCAAAAAATGCGATCGTCCGCGAGTCCGCGACGTGCCATGTCGTCTCCCAAAAGTGAGGGAAATATTACAGCCATCAAGCAACAATCCCAAGTTATTAAATGCACAAAAGGAATTGATTGCCACTGCCTGACATAATCTCCCCAATCTCCATTTAACCAAGCCCAAGCTAACAGCCAGATAGTAGTTAGTAAAAGTACAATGCCTGTCCAGCGAGAGTCTGATATTTTGATCAACATATCTTTGCGGCCGGAAAATTGTGGCTGGGGCTGGCGGAGGAGTAAGTAGGGAATTAAGCCGATGATACCGGCGCCGTTGGAAGCGATGAAAGCAGGCCAAGCGGATATATTTTGGGTTTTCTCATCAATGAATAGGAGGCAAGCGTATACCATCGGCCACACTCCCATGAGAGCGAATATGGTGACAAGGTAGGGGTTAATTCCTTCTAGCTGCAACTTGAGCATTTTTTCAAGAACTGTTAGCGTTCCGGGCTGATCGAGAGGAGCTAGCAGCAAGATCTAGGCAATAAATGTTGCCCATAGCAACCCCAGAAACATTTTTGTTTTCATCAGATATAACCAGTAGTGGAAGCCGACTAAACTAAATTATGGTAAACTAGCGGCCGAGTTAGCGCCGTCTATCTTAGGTCATAAGCAGTTCGATTGGAACAGCGGCTGGAAACCCCGTTTTAGTCCGGGGATGAAAGGATATACAGCAGGCGATCATTACTTTAGGCAGACGCAAGAGCAGCGCCAGCAAAGATACATTTTAAACAATCTGTTGTTTTTATTACAAAACCCTTTATAAAAGGAGTTTCAGCGGTGAACTTAATATCTGTAGAAGGAATCAAAGCGCTGGTACAACAATCTGCTGGATTGTGCGTCTCTATTCATATGGCAGTCGCTCAAGGAACAGAAACTCAACAAAATCCGATTCGGTTCAAAAATTTAATCAGAGAGGCTGAAGACAAAATAGTAGAGTACGGATTTGATAAGAAAGAAGCGGTGGGATTGCTAGAGCCAGTCCGAGCAGAACCAGCGATAAAATTTCTGCTGATTTGAAAGAAGCTGTTTCGGCTGCTTATTTTGGACGGGTCGATCGACTGTTTGTTGCTCTTGGCGTTCAGCAGTGGGGTAGCTTTAATCCCGAGACGAACTCGGTGCAAATCCATCCCGATGCAGAATTGGGTGACGAAGATTTGTTGAATGTCGCAGCAATTCAAACTATTCTCAACGGCGGAACGGTTTACGCGATGCCGCCGGAAAAAGTGCCAAACGAGGCGCCTTTAGCTGCTATTTTTCGCTATTAATTTACCAGGTTTAAACCAATGGAATCTACTTCAATGACAAATTCCGACAAACAAAACCAAAGTAGCAGCGCCGATACCGAACGCTGGGCATCTTTAATTGGCGGCGGCGCGCTGGTGCTTTTTGGTTTGTCGCAGCGTTCTTTGCGAGGTGCTTTGCTGGCAGTAGCGGGCGGTGGTTTAGCGGCTCGCGGGCTGGGGGTTGTGGAGGGTTTGCAGTCTGCTGCCGATCCGAATCAAAGCATTAAAGTTGAAAAGACGGTGACGATCGACAAACCGGCTGATGAATTGTACCGTTTATGGCGCAATTTTGAAAATTTGCCTCGGTTTATGAAGCATCTCAAACACGTTACTGTCATCGATGAAAAACGTTCTCACTGGATTGCCAGCGCGCCGATCGGCAATAGTGTGGAATGGGATGCAGAGATTGTCCGCGAAGAAGAAAATCGCTTAATTGCTTGGGCGTCTGTTGAAGGAGCTGATGTTGACAATTCTGGTTTTGTGCGCTTTCAACCGGCATCAGCGGGACGGGGTACAGAGGTAAAAGTTGTCATCGAATACAACCCTCCGGGCGGTGCAATTGGTGCTGGCGCTGCTAAACTATTTGGCGAAGCTCCCGAACAGCAAATTGCAAATGATTTACGTCGCTTTAAGCAGTTGATGGAAGCTGGGGAAATAGCTACTACGGAAGGTCAACCTTCGGGCCGCAAGTAAGTATCGCACTTTTGGTTGTAAGCCCTTGTAGGAACACGGCGAGTGTAGGGATTTAGGACAAGCCCATAGGTGTTCAACTTAAGCTTTTTGTCCACCAGTCCTCCCGCCCACCCGTTAGTCCGCCAGGGAATGAATTCCCTGTCTCATAGCAAAAGTCCTCTCAAAGAGGACTGAAAACCTCATTAGTCGTCTTCAGACGACTTTAGCTTTGAGGCAGGGGTTTCAACCCCTGTCGGACTATCGGTTGTACGTTAAGTTGACACCTATGGACTGTTGGAGTGTCCCTACGGCACGCGCGATCAAGCGGGATGTCCTTGAGTACAAAACGTAGAGTTTGTGATCTCAAGCTATTTGTTGTTTACCTGATTAGCTGATGTCATCTCAAGTGATTTTCGGAAATGCGGGCGCTGAAGGTGCAAGTCGGGGCGGTTGGTTTGCGGGTCACTTTATGACGCCTGAAGATGATCCGCGATCGACTTCTGTTTTAGAGGTAAAATGGGGCACTCACCCCGCCGGAGATTGTAGGACTCAGTGGGCGGTAAATGCGACAGCCACGACGCTTTCTATCCTGGTAAAAGGGCGGTTTCGCCTGCAATTTCCAGAGCAAGAAATATTGCTTTCTCGCCAAGGAGATTATGCTCTCTGGCTGCCGGGAGTGCCTCATTATTGGTCTGCCGAGGAGGATTCGGTGATCGTGACTGTGCGCTGGCCTTCCCTGTCGGGAGATAGTTCTGGAGTTAAGAAGTAACTTTAATTTCGGGAACCAAAACGCGGCCGCTATAACCCGCGCGCTGGTAGCGATCGATCGCCTCTGATGCGATCGCACCCGCTTTCCCACTCTCCACCAAGGCTACGCAAGCACCGCCAAAACCGCCGCCCGTCAGCCTTGCGCCGAAGACTCCGGGGATTGACTGCAAGATTGCCGCCAGCGTGTCTACTGCCGGCACCGAAACTTCGTAGTCGTCGCGCTGACTGGCATGGGAAGCATTCATTAACTCCCCAAAACGTTTTGCTGGCAAAGATTTTACCGCTTCGAGTACGCGGTTGTTTTCAGTAACCACGTGCCGCGCTCGTCTTCTAAGGGGTTCCGGCAATACTTCGACAGCTTGGGGATCGGCGATATCCCTCAGAGCTTTAACTCCCAATATCCGCGCGGATTCCTCGCACTCGGCGCGTCGCTGGTTGTAGCCGCTTCCTGCTGCCAGTTCATGGCTTTCGCCACTGTCAATTATTAAAATTTCTGTGTTTGTGGGAAAAGGTATCGGGCGGCATTCGAGGCTGCGGGTGTCGATCAATAGCATGGTGTTGGTGTCTGCTAAACTCGACGCCATTTGATCCATGATGCCACAGTTCAAGCCGGCATACCGGATTTCGACTTGCTGTCCGATTTGAGCTAGCCGCACGTCGTCTATGGGGAGGTTCAGCAGCGCGCGCAGTCCTCTGAGGGTTGCTATTTCTAAAGCGGCGCTGCTGGACAAACCTGCTCCGATCGGTACAGTCGAGGTAATGTAGAGATTTATTGGCGGTATTTTGTATCCTTCTTTTTCTAAAAGTCTCAGGCAGCCACAGATATAACTGACGAATTTTTGCGGTATGGTATCGTCGTCTGAATAATTTATGAGTTCGTCATATTCTGCTGAATAAAAATGGTGTCGATCGTCACTGCTGAAGCCGATTTGTACTGTGGTGCGCTGGGGAATCGCAGTTGGAAGTACAAATCCATCGTTGTAGTCTGTGTGTTCGCCCAGCATGTTTACGCGGCCGGGGGCGCTGGCTGTGGTTTTGGGTAATGTACCAAATACTCGTTGGAATTTCATTGTTGGGGAAATTGGTAATTGGTTCTTGGTTATTTGTTATTGGTTATTTGGAAAAACAGCTATCCGTGTATCCGTGCCTTCCGTGTTGTGCTGTTGGGAATTGGGAAGAAATAAATTTATTTTTTATCGTTTGTCCTTATTATAGTGCCCAAGTTTTGTGGTTAATTCAACCCCTGTTAACAAAAATAAACATGACCCTAGGTTAGGAAAAAATATAGAGCTGTGATAAAATGACAGGCTAAGATTTCTCCAAAAATTCAAAAAATGCGATCGACCAGACCCCGGAAACAGTTTGCTCAACATTGGCTCAAAAGCGAGAAAGCCTTAGATAAGATTGTGAAAGCGGCTTCTTTGGATCGCGATCGCGTCCTGGAAATTGGGCCGGGCACGGGGATTTTGACTCGGCGTTTGCTGCCTGCGGCTGAGTCTGTTGTTGCTGTGGAGATCGATCGAGATTTGTGTCTCAAGCTAGCCAAACAACTCGGCAAAACCGACAATTTTTTACTGCTGCAAGGCGACATCTTGGAAATGGACTTAGAGGCTGAATTAAGGGCTTTTCCCAAATTCCAAAATCCCAATAAAGTTGTTGCCAATATTCCTTATAATATCACCGGCCCGATTCTGCAAAAACTGCTGGGAACGATATCTGTTCCTGCGGCTAAACCCTTCGATGCGATCGTCCTCTTAGTGCAGAAAGAAGTGGCCCAAAGGCTTTACGCTAAACCTGGTTCGACAGCCTTTGGCGCTTTGTCGGTGCGGGTGCAGTATTTAGCAGAATGCGAGTTAATTTGCGATGTGCCCTCTAAAGACTTTTTTCCGCCACCCAAAGTCGATTCTGCCGTGGTGCGGCTGCTTCCCAGACAGATAGAAACTGTGGCGGTTAATCCGCGCTATTTGGAGAATTTAGTTAAGTTGGGATTTGGTAGCAAGCGCAAGATGCTGCGAAATAATTTGAAAGGGGCTGTGGACTTAGATAAACTTGTTCAAGTGCTAGAAGAGTTACAAATAAATCCTCAATCTCGCGCTGAAGATTTAAGCGTGGCTCAATGGGTCAGTTTGAGTAATAATATTATGGGCGATGTTTGAGGTTCAGGATTGTGTTAGATACCAGAATTCTTAAATAATTCGGATACCTGGGTATTTTTTTAAATCAGGACTTTTCGCAGTGACTACTAACAGTTGAATTTAGGTTTTATGGGGATTATTAAAGGTTTATTGCAGGCTAATCGGAATTTTAATAATAAATTCCGCACCTTTGCCCGGTGCAGAAATACACTGCAATTCGCCTTTATGTCTTACTGTGATAATTTGATAGCCAATTGATAAACCCAATCCCGTGCCTTTACCTACTGGTTTAGTGGTAAAAAATGGATTAAATAACTGGTTCCTCACCGATTCGCTTATTTCTGGCCCGTTGTTGCTAATTCGGATTTCTACCACTTCACTGTCTAAAAGTTTAGTAGAAATTTTGATGAGGTGGCAATTAGCTTCATTGACTGCAATCGACTCACTGTGGCTGTCATCTTCTAAAGCATCAATAGCATTAGCCAAGATATTCATAAACACTTGATTTAGCTGTCCGGGGTAGCACTCTATTCGGGGTAAATTGCCATATTCTTTGATAACTTGAATATTCGCCAAACCGGGCTTAGCATTCAATCTGCTTTGCAAAATCATCAGTGTACTGTCAATTCCTTCATGAATGTCGGCTACTTTCATTTCTGCTTCGTCATGGCGAGAAAAAATTCGCAGCGACTTGACAATACCAAAAATCCGCTCAGCGCCGTTTATCATAGAAATTAATATTTTTGGCAGGTCAGAGATGATAAAGTCTAAATCTATAGACTCGATTTTTTCTTGAACTATGGGTATGGGATTGGGATACTGCTCTTGATAGAGATTCACCAGTTCTAGCAAACTATTGGCATACTGGCCGGTGTGAGTAATATTGCCGTAAATAAAGTTAATCGGATTGTTGATTTCATGAGCAACCCCAGCGACCAATTGCCCCAAAGACGACATTTTTTCGCTGTGAATTAGGTTGGATTGAGCCTGCTTCACTTCAGACAAGGCTTGTTCGAGCTGTTGAGTTTGAGACTTTAACTCTGCGGTGCGTTCTTCAACTCGAATTTCTAATTCTTCTTTAGCTCTTTGTAGTGCAGCTTCTGCTAATTGGCGCTCGACAATTTCCGCTGCTAGGAGTCTGTTGGCAAATTCTAAATGTTGAGTTTGAGACTGTAACTCTGCGGTGCGTTCCTCAACTCGAATTTCTAATTCTTCTTTAGCTTTTTGTAGTGCAACTTCTGCTAATTGGCGCTCGATAATTTCAGCTTCTAGGAGTCGGTTGGCGGATTCTAACTGTGCGGGGCTGGGAAGTGCTAGGGCTTGAGGCATTAAGTCTACCAAAAGTATGGCTGTAGCAAATGAAATAACGGCAGTAATTGCTTTCATTGTTCCTGAAAGCCAATAGGTAGGATACCAAAGTGTCCAGAGTTCAAATATGTGAGTGATGCCACAGGCGACGATAAAGGCTCCAAACAGGGCAAAGATCCAATCAAAGGGCAAATCTTCGCGTTTGGAAATAAAATAAACCAATGTAATCGGGATGGAAAAATACGCGAGTGCAATGATAGAATCTGAGGCAAGGTGAAGCCAGACTAACGGGGTATGCCAGAGATAGCAGTGGCCGTGAGGAATAAATGGCCCGGAAGTAAAAAAAGTTTTCCACATTTCCAGCATAATATTTCCTTTGAGTTGTGAGAAAATGGACGGGGACTGGTGTCAATTAATTTCAACCAGGGGTTTATTTCACCTGCGGCTTAATCACCTATGCGTTCATATTCTCTGTTAGCTTCAGCAAAAATCAATCTGTATTTGGAAATCATAGGCGATCGCCCCAACGGATATCACGAACTGGCGATGGTACTTCAAAGCATAGATTTAGCCGATCGAATTGACTTGCGCCCGATCGGTACGGACACGATTCGCGTGCGCTGCGATCACCCGCAAGTCCCTCCTGATAAGAATAACCTGGCCTACCGGGCGGCGGATTTGTTGGCAAAGCAATTCCCCGATGCCTTGGCGAAATATGGCGGAGTCGAGATTGCTATTCACAAGCAGATTCCAGTGGCGGCGGGGCTTGCCGGCGGTTCGGCAAATGCGGCTGCGGTTTTAGTCGGGATGGATTTGCTGTGGCAATTGGGACTTACTCAGTCGGAGTTGCAAGAGTTGGGGGGAACTTTGGGTTCGGATGTGCCTTTTTGCATTGCTGGAGGTACGGCTTTGGCAACTGGTCGCGGAGATAAACTGTCGCCGCTGCCTGATTTGGGGGGCTTTTATGTGGTGTTGGCCAAGTACCGTAACCTCAGTATTTCTACCGCATGGGCGTATCAAACTTATCGCCAGCAGTTCAGTAGTTCCTATTGTGCAGCGGAAGATTTGGAGTGCCGCCGGCAACGGTTGCATTCAGGCCCGATGGTTGGGGCGATCGCCCAAAAAGATCGATCGAAAATTGGTCAATTGCTGCACAACGATTTAGAAAAAGTTGCTTTGCCCATGTACCCGCAGGTGTTGCAGTTGCGGCAGGCTTTTGAGTCGGCGGGGGCTTTGGGAACGATGATGTCGGGTTCCGGGCCGACGGTGTTTGCGCTGGCGGAGTCTTCAGAGCAGGCTCAGCAAGTTTTAGAACGGGTTAAAAGTGCGATCGCTTCTCCCGATTTGGATTTTTGGGTAGCACAGTTTAGCAATACTGGAATTCAGATTTTTTCGGAGGGAAACGAGACGAAACCGCCGATTTCGAGGGTTTAACTCGAATAGAGTGCGATCGCCATCGCCCGTTAAACCGGTCTAACAGGCGAGGGTCAAGATTAATCTAACTTTTCGTAGAGTCTATTGAGATCGAAGAACTGATAATATGTCATGCAAGACCGATTTTAGTTTTGGTGAATTAACCAGAAATCTAAAATCTAAAATCTAAAATCTAAAATCGCCATGACTGATTTAACTAATCCAAATTCTACTTCTAAACCTCTGAGTTCGGCTGGAGATGCAACCTCTGCATCTTCCACGCCGCCGACGATTTTGCGGTGCGTGATGGGTTCGCTGATCGCGGGTGGCTTTGCGGCTGCTTTGTACGCGCTAACTTTGTCGATCGTCCAAACTTTTGCAAATTCGCCTATTCATTCTGACAATGTGACTGCGATTAATATTGGCGCGGCTGTGCGAACTTTAGTAATGGGGATTGTGGCTTTGGGTGCGGGTGTTTTTGCTTTTGCATCTTTGGGTTTGATGCTGCTGGCTGTGCAACTTTTAATTCAAAAGTTGCTAAAGAAACCTACAGCTTGAAGTCTACCAATTGCAAGAACTGGGCTACACAAACTTTCATCCGCAAGGCAAAGACTGCATAGTAAGATCGAAGCAATGGAATTATTTACGATCGGACACTCCAATCTAAGTATTGAAGCGTTTGTTGTGCTGCTGGAACAACACGGAATTACGGCGGTTGCGGACGTGCGATCGCATCCTTTTAGCCGCTATTTACCTCATTTTAATAAATCCGAAATTAAAGCTTCTTTGTCAAGTGTCGGCATTCAATATGTTTTTTTAGGCAAAGAGTTGGGCGCGAGACCAGAAGATTTAAGCTGTTACGATACTAGCGGTAAAGCTTTATACGATCGCATAGCAGCAACTCCTCTATTCTCCCAAGGAATTCAGCGCTTGCTCAAAAACGCAGCCAATTATAAAATCAGTTTAATGTGTGCGGAAAAAGACCCGATTACGTGTCATCGGACTATTTTAGTCTGCCACAAAGTTAAAGAATTTAATTTACAAATTAATCACATTCTGTCAGATGGCAATTTAGAATCGCACCCGCATTTAGAAGAAAGACTTTTGAGCAAGTTTAACAAAGGCAAAAAAAATAATGAGCCAATTCAGCTAAGCTTGTTTGAAGTAGAGCCTCAACTTAAACAGGAAATAGTTGATTTAGAAACAGCTTATTATCGTCACGGATTGGAAATCGCTTATGTCACAAAAGAAAGCAATTAATTTATTTACAATTGGTTTTACTCAAAAAAGCGCCGAGCAGTTTTTTGATACTTTGATGAAAGCGGGAGTCCGCAGGGTGATAGATACGCGGCTGAATAATGTGTCGCAGTTGGCGGGTTTTGCTAAGCGGAAAGATTTAGAGTATTTTTTGCGAACAATTGGCAATATTGAGTACGTTCACATTCTGGATTTAGCGCCGACTCAAGATATTTTGGATGATTATAAAAAGAAAAAGGGAGATTGGGATGTTTATGAACAGAAGTTTTTGGGGTTGATGGGCGAGAGACAAATTGAACACAAGGTTTCATCGGATATTTTAGACGGCGGGTGTCTGCTTTGTAGCGAAGCAAAACCTCATAATTGTCACCGCCGCTTAGTTGCTGAATATCTCAGCGAGAAGTGGAAAAATGTCACAATTAATCATCTTTGATTTATTGAAAAAATTAGATCATTGTGAGATGAATCTAAAATCGAAAATCTAAAATCGAATGACTCGGATAATTTGTCTCGCTAATTCCTGGAAACACGGCGACAGGTGCATCGCCGGAATTAATGAACTTCAAGGTCAGTGGGTGCGTCCTGTTTCCGACTTACCAGATGGCAAAATTCCTAAAGAAATGCTGCAGATAAACAGATTTGAACCCGCGTTGTTAGATGTTCTAGAAATTCCTCTGGCACAGACGGGACCGGACTTTGGCTTTGCGTGTGAAAATCTTTCTGTTTTACCGGGAGAATGGCGGCAAGTAGGGAAAGTTCCGCCAGCATATTTGCTGAAATATTGCAACAGTCAAGAATATATTTTGCACAACCATTTGCCATATGTTACGGTGGAATATATGCAGTCTTTGCCAATGTGCGATCGCCTAACTTTGCAATTAGTCAAAGCAGTAAGATTTACGGTAAACGAGCCAATTAAAAGAAAGGAAGGTGGTAATAAATGGAAAGGATCTATTGTCACGCAGCATGGTCAAAGATTGACTGCAACAATTACCGATCCGGCGTTTATTAAAAACTTAGAATGGGGGTATCGACCGCAAAAAGCTTGTTTGGTAACAGTGAGTTTGAGTATGCCTTGGCGCCCCGATGATTGGCAGGGAGATGACCCTTGTTGGAAGTTGATTGCGGGTGTGGTAGAGTTGCCGGAAGATGTTGTTGAGGATGAAATTTAGTTTTGATCAAAATGGGCTATCGATTATTTATTTCTTTTTATTTCCCGCAAAAACTATGTTCGTGCTATAATTCTGCGGGACTGTAGCAGAAAGGGGTGCTTTTTGATGAAAGCAGAATTTTATTTTGACTGTCACAGATATATTTGCAGTTTAGTTCAAGTTGATTTTGTCAAAGAATTAAAAATTAAAAATCATCAAGGTTTTGTCTTGGCTGTTAAGCAAGGTGAAAAGATTGGACTTTTGGGAAAAAGTCGCCATAATGCTAAACAAGTTGATGTATCTAAGCCGCATTTTTATAATGTAATTAAAGCGGCTATGAGCGCTTTGGAATTAGAAACTAAAAATGAGGTGATATTAGAGAGAAATCGAACTCTTGCTGATGCCGAAGAAATGATTCAGCAGCAAAACCGAGAAATTCGCGTTCTCAACGAACAGATTAGAATGCTTGGAAGTAAGGTTGAGGAATTGTCAAGGGAAAAGCAGCAGTTATCAATGCAGCTAGTAGAAAAGGAAATCAGAGAAACTGAAATTAGTCAAGAAATTGATAACTTTCCTGCTACCGAGGAAGATTTACCGGCGGCGGAAATTGAGCAGGGGATGGGAGAAGGTGAAATTCATGAAAAAGCTGAAATTCATGAGAAAATCGAAGAATTGTTGGTTCAAGCTTCTGGGTTAGCCGTGCAGTTAATCGCAAATAAACAGAATTCGGAGGAGATTGAGGAAGAGGAAGAAATTAGCGGGGGCGATGTTAAAATGGTTAATTTAGAAATTATAGAAGAAGTAGAAGAAAATCTCAAACAAGTAGAAGTTCAAGGAGGCGAAAGTGAAATTAAGCGACTGCCTAAAAGACCTTCCAACAGAAAAATGAGAAAGAAATCTTAATGCTTTAGTTATATAGCAATACTCGCATCATTTGTGAATTTATTACGGACTTCCAGCGGGTTCGGGGAGGGTTGGGGTGGGGTAAAATTTTACGAGTCCTGCAAGGATTTCTATATAACTCGTTTATTTGTGGCGATCGCATTTTGACAAAATTCGTCAGCAGTTAAGCGAAAAAATCCCTCGCAACTCGCCTGTTTTCCCCCCGCAGCCTCGCCCACAACAGAATTTTGACAATTATCCAGGGCGATCGGTAAAATTACAGGTACGATCGAACTACTGTCAGCAGCATTAAATCCTTCAGTAATTAGTCATTTGCCAACAGTCACATAATTGTTGACAATATTGCACAATAGATAAAATTGTAAATATATAGCACCAGCGTTTTTTTTGACCGCTTATGAATAGCAGATTCCTCGATCGACTCCACCACCCCTCACGCCCCGTCATCGTCTTCGACGGCGCGATGGGAACCAACCTGCAAGTCCAAAACCTCACCGCAGAAGACTTTGGCGGCAAAGAATACGAAGGCTGCAACGAATATCTCGTCCACACCAAACCGGAAGCCGTCGCCAACGTGCACCGGGGATTCCTCGAAGCAGGGGCAGATGTCATCGAAACAGACACCTTTGGCGGCGCTTCCATCGTACTTGCCGAGTACGATTTGGCAGACAAAGCATATTATCTCAACAAAACTGCGGCGGAACTCGCCAAGGGTATCGCCGCCGAATTTTCCACGCCAGAAAAGCCTCGATTTGTCGCAGGATCGATCGGACCAGGCACCAAATTGCCCACATTAGGACACATCGATTTCGACACACTCACCGCCGCTTTTACCGAACAAGCAGAAGGACTTTATGACGGCGGCGTTGACTTATTTATTGTCGAAACTTGTCAAGATGTGCTGCAAATTAAATCAGCATTAAATGCCATTGAAGAAGTATTTAAGAAAAAAGGCGCGCGAATTCCGTTAATGGTATCAGTCACAATGGAAGCCACCGGCACAATGTTAGTCGGTTCCGACATCAGCGCCGCCCTAGCTATTTTGCAGCCGTACCCGATCGACATTTTAGGCCTCAACTGCGCCACCGGGCCCGATCGCATGGCCGAACACGTCAAATACCTTTCCGAACATTCACCCTTCGTCGTTTCCTGCGTTCCCAACGCCGGTTTACCCGAAAACATCGGCGGCCACGCGCACTACAAACTCACGCCCATAGAATTAAAAATGGCCTTGATGCGCTTTGTCGAAGACTTAGGCGTGCAAGTCATCGGCGGCTGCTGCGGCACCCGCTACGATCACATCCGCGAACTATCAGAAATTGGCAAAACTCTTAAACCCAAAATCCGCGAATTTACTTGGGAACCTTCCGCCGCTTCAATTTATAGCGCCCAACCCTACGAACAAGAAAATTCCTTCTTAATTGTCGGCGAAAGACTCAACGCCAGCGGTTCCAAAAAATGCCGCGATTTGCTAAATGCTGAAGACTGGGACGGTTTAGTAGCAATGGCTAGGGAACAAGTGCGAGAAGGCGCGCACATTCTTGATGTCAACGTTGATTATGTCGGCCGCGACGGCGTGCGAGACATGAAAGAATTAGTTTCCCGCGTTGTGACTAATGCAACTCTCCCTTTAATGCTGGATTCCACCGAATGGGAAAAGATGGAAGCAGGCTTAAAAGTTGCGGGCGGCAAATGCTTGCTGAATTCCACTAACTACGAAGACGGAGAACCGCGTTTTTATCAAGTTTTGGAGTTGGCGAAAAAATACGGCGCGGGCATAGTTATCGGGACAATTGACGAAGACGGGATGGCCAGAACTGCTGACCAAAAATTTGCGATCGCCCAGCGCGCCTATAACGCCGCCGTCGCCTACGGAATTCCCGCCGAGGAAATCTTTTTTGACACCCTAGCATTGCCAATTTCGACCGGGATTGAAGAAGACAGAAAAAACGGCAAAGCTACCATCGAATCCATCCGCCGCATCCGCCAAGAATTGCCAGGATGTCACGTAATTTTAGGGATTTCTAACATTTCCTTCGGCTTGAATCCGGCGGCGCGGCAAGTTTTGAATTCCATGTTTTTGCACGAAGCAATGCAAGCCGGGATGGACTCGGCCATTGTCAGCGCCAATAAGATTTTGCCCCTCGCCAAAATCGACCCCAAACACCAAGAAATCTGCCGTAAACTCATTTACGACGAACGGGAGTTTGACGGCGATATTTGCGTTTACGACCCCTTGGGCGACCTGACAACGGTGTTTGCGGGCAAAACTACCAAGCGCGATCGGACAGAAGACGCAAACCTTCCCGTAGAAGAACGTCTCAAGCAGCACATCATCGACGGCGAACGCATTGGGCTCGACATCCAACTCGCCAAAGCATTAGAAACCTATCCGCCCCTCCACATTATCAATACCTTCTTGCTAGACGGCATGAAAGTAGTCGGAGAATTGTTCGGTTCTGGACAAATGCAACTGCCCTTTGTTTTGCAGTCAGCAGAAACCATGAAAGCGGCAGTTGCCTATTTAGAACCGCACATGGAAAAGTCCGAATCCGGGGACAACGCCAAAGGCACATTCATCATCGCTACTGTCAAAGGCGACGTTCACGACATCGGCAAAAACTTGGTTGATATTATCCTATCAAACAACGGCTACCGAGTGATTAACTTGGGTATTAAACAGTCGGTTGACAATATCATCGAAGCCTACGAAAAGCACAAAGCAGACTGTATTGCCATGAGTGGCTTGCTGGTAAAATCCACCGCGTTCATGAAAGAGAATCTGGAAGTGTTCAACCAGAAAGGAATCACCGTCCCGGTAATTTTGGGGGGCGCGGCTTTGACTCCCAAGTTTGTACATGAAGACTGCCAAAATACCTACAAAGGCAAAGTCGTTTACGGCAAAGATGCGTTTTCCGACTTGCACTTTATGGACAAACTCATGCCAGCAAAAGCTGCTGGTAAATGGGAAGACTTGCAAGGATTTTTAGATGAAATAGAGGATGATAATGCGGCGGTTAAAGAAGCTAAAGCTGCGCCAGAAACTTCTGTAGAAGATGCCAAGAAAGCAGACACTCCTGTGGTGATAGATACCAGGCGGTCAGAAGCAGTTGCTGCAGATATCGATCGCCCGACTCCTCCTTTCTGGGGAACGAAACTGTTGCAGGGAGAAGACATCCCCTTTGAGGAGATTTTCTGGCACTTAGATTTGCAAGCCTTAGTTGCCGGTCAGTGGCAGTTCCGCAAGCCAAAAGACCAATCGCGGGAAGAATACGATGCTTTCTTAGCTGAGACAGTTTATCCGAAATTGGAGGAATGGAAACACAAAATAATTACTGAGAAGCTGTTGCATCCCCAAGCAATTTACGGGTATTTTCCCTGTCAAGCTGAAGGCAATTCTTTGTATGTGTATCAGCCCGAAATCATGAATGGCGGGCAAGAGGTATCGACACCCGCTGCAACATTCACATTTCCCCGGCAAAAATCGGCGCGACGGCTGTGCATTGCCGACTTCTTCGCCCCCAAAGAATCGGGTAAAATCGATGTATTTCCGATGCAAGTAGCCACAGTGGGAGAAATGGCTACAGAGTACGCGCAAAAGTTATTTGCTAACAATCAATATACCGACTATCTCTACTTTCACGGATTAGCGGTTCAGACAGCGGAAGCAATAGCAGAATGGACTCACGCGCGAATTCGCCGCGAATTGGGCTTTGGTAGCGAGGAACCGGACAACATTCGCGATATGCTAGCCCAAAGATATCGCGGTTCGCGGTACAGTTTCGGCTATCCTGCTTGTCCGAACATGGCGGATCAGTACAAGCAACTGGAATTGTTAAAGTGCGATCGTATCAACCTCTACATGGATGAAAGCGAACAACTTTATCCCGAACAATCAACAACCGCAATTATCACCTATCACCCAGCAGCCAAATACTTCACCGCTTAATTTCTAGGGTACGCAGCGCGCAGATTCCTCGGTGAATTATACTCGTTACCAGGCTCTTCCTGGTAACGCAGCTCCGGAGGCTCTGGCTCCACTTACAGCAGTAAACCTTGTAGTATCGTTGCAAAAACTGTCCGGAGTCTTGGCCCAGAAGGTAATGCCATTGCTGAGAGTGCGTAACGCCTAAATCTGACACTTCCGTTTAACCAAAGCGTCCACTAATGTACTCTTCGGCTTCTTTGGTTTGGGGAGAACCGAAAATTTGTTCAGTGGGACCAAACTCCACCAATTTGCCGCGTCGTTTGCCTTGATCGTCCGTTTCTGTATTGAAAAAAGCCGTCCAATCCGCGATTCTTGACGCTTGTTGCATATTGTGAGTCACCGTAATAATTGTGTATCGTTCCTTAAGTTCTAAGCACAGTTCTTCGACCTGTCGCGTAGAAATAGGGTCGAGAGCAGAGCAAGGTTCATCCATCAATAAAACATCGGGCTTCATAGCGATCGCGCGGGCAATACAAAGCCTTTGTTGTTGTCCTCCGGATAACGCCGTTCCTTTCTCTTGCAGTTTATCCTTAACCTCTTTCCAGATAGCTGCTTGTGTAAGGGAAGATTCCACTAATTCATCCAGATTTCCTTGATATCCGTTGGTTCGGGGGGCATAGGCAATATTTTCATAAATGCTCTTGGGAAACGGATTCGGCCTTTGAAACACCATTCCCACCTGTCGCCGCAATTTGACGGGATTCACTTGCGGATCGTAAATATTACGGTTGCGGTAAATGAGTTTCCCTTCCACCTTGGCACCAGGGATTAAATCATTCATGCGATTGAAGCAACGCAATAAGGTACTTTTGCCACAGCCTGAAGGGCCGATAAAGGCCACAATTTTTTGACGGGGAATTTTGATATAAACATCGACCAGGGCTAAAAAGCCACTGTAATAAACCTTTATGCCTTCTGCATCAAACGCACTATCGTCCGTTTTGAGGTTGGTATTACTGTCAGTCATCTGAAATAGTCTCCTTAATCTTGACAACTCAAGTTAATTAATGGCTGGAATAGCGTTGGCGCAGATAGATAGCGACGCCATTAAGCGCCAAAATCAAGATAATCAGCACAATAATCGTCGCTGCGGCTGCATTGGCAAACCCCGGTTCAGGACGAGTGATATAGCTGAAAATTTGAATGGGTAACGCCATAAATCGTTGGAATAAACCCGGATTAAACGTGAGGAAACTGACAGCACCCACGACCACCAAAGAAGCAGCATCCCCCATGGCGCGGGAGACAGAAATAATCACCCCCGTAAGAATTCCCGGAATGGCATAGGGTAAGACATGGTGTTGAATGGTTTGCCATTTGGTAGTTCCCAGTCCATAGGAAGCATTTCTCAGGGAATCGGGAACCGCGCGGATCGCCTCCCTCGCCGTGACGATAATGACAGGTAAAGACAATAGGGCAAGAGTTAATGCCCCCGAAATCAAGGTAGGCCCAAACCCTAGTAAATAGTTAAAGACCCCTAAACCCAGTAAGCCATAGACAATAGAAGGAATCCCCGCTAAATTCCCGATATTTATCTCAATCACGGCAGTCCACCACTTTTTAGGGGCATATTCCTCTAGGTACAAAGCAGCCCCTACCCCAATGGGAACCGCAACCAAAAGGACGATCAGTCCCAGAAAGAAACTCCCAATAATGGCTGGACGGATACCTCCGCGTTCGGCAAAACGGGAAGGCGTTTCCGTGATAAACCCCGGTGTTAGCAATCTGCCAAGTCCATCATGAAGGATATTAAGAACCAGTAACGCGAGGACAAATAAACCGATGAGTAACCCAATTAAGAAGAGATACTCAAAGACTTTACCGATCGCTTCTCGGCGTTCTAGGTTATCGGTAAATTCGGCAGTTTTGACGGAATTGTTTGTTGAAGTTGATTTAACCATAGCAATCAATCGTATTTTTCCTTAAAGCGACTAGAAATCCAGAAGCTGGCCATATTGAGAGACAATGTAATCACGAAAAGAACTGCTCCCACCGCATACAAAGTCTTAAAACTGAGGCTACCCCTGGGACTATCTCCTCCCGAAATCTCCGCCATAAAAGCGGTGAGGGTGGCGACGGATTCCATGAAATTGACAGTGAGGCGAGGCTGCGATCCAGCCGCAATCAGAACGGTCATGGTTTCTCCCACTGCGCGGGAAACGCCTAAAATAATCGAAGCCATAATCCCAGACAAGGCTGCCGGAAGAACCACTTTAAAAATGGTTTCTAGTTTGGTAATGCCCAAGGCATAGGAACCTTCCCGCAGAGAACGGGGAACCGATTGAATGGCATCTAAGCTGATGGAACCGACGGTGGGGGTGATCATAATGCCCATCATTAACCCAGCGCTGAGGGCATTAAAAATCTCTAAGGGGAAAAGATGGCGCAGAACCGGAGTGACAAAGAGCAAAGCAAAGTAACCATAAACTACTGTGGGAATTCCCCCCAATAACTCCACAGCAGGGCGTAACACGGCTGCCACTTTCGGTTGGGCATATTCACTCAGGTAAATGGCTGAAGACAAACCCAAAGGAACCGCCACAGCCATAGCGATCGCAGAGGTTAAGAACGTTCCGTTCAGCAGCGGCCAGATGCCAAAATGGGCCTCGGCAAACAGCGGAGTCCATCGGGTATCCAGAAAAAACTGGGCTAAAGAAACTTCTTGGAAAAAACCCAAAGTCTCTTGGAAAATGATCCAGACAATACCAAAGGTTGTGGCAACGGACACGAAGGCACAGGCAAATAAAACCGTACCAATAATCTTTTCTGGGACATCTTCCGAAGCCTTCTTAAGCAAGAGGTCATCCGCAGCGAAAAGGGAGTCATCAAAGGAACTAGGAGTTAGGGTCATGGGCTTGAGATTTCCTCCTTAAATAAAGTTAGTAATGGGTTCACCGGGTTTGGCTTTTTTGAATTTCGTTCCGGTTTCACGCCGCTCAAATTTTTGCTTAGTTTTCACATAAGCTTCATCGGGTAACGGCACATAGCCCACACCATCTACCCATTTCCAAGAATTTTCTAGATAGAATTTCACGAATCTTTCCAGGGAAGGATTGGTTGTCAGGGCCTTTTTATTGACGTAGATAAAGAGGGGGCGAGAGAGGGGGCTATAGATATTCCTCAGAACGTTATCAAGGGGAACTGGTTTAACACATTTTCCATCCGCATTTTCAATCGCCACCCCGTTCAATTTGTCTTGGTTTTGGAGCAAGAAGGCAATTCCCAGATAGGCCACTCCCGATTTATTGCCAACCACCCCTTGAACGAGAGTATTTTGGTTGCGACTGGGGGTAAAGTCGGTACGGCTATTTTTCCTTTTACCAGTTACGGCTTGGGTGAAATAATCAAAGGTTCCCGTATCGGAAGGAGGGGCAAACAGCAACAGTTTTTCGTCGGGAAAGTCGGGATTGATTTGCTTCCAACTGGTAATCTTGCCTTCGGATTTGGCATTCCACATTATGTCTAATTCTTTAATCGTTAGACATTTGGCAAAGTTATTTTCCTTATTAACCACTACCGCAAGACCATCAAGAGCCATCGGCAGTTCAATAAATTCGATTCCTTTGTCGGCACATTTTTTGATTTCTTCCTCTCTGATGGTGCGAGAAGCCCCCGCAATCTCAAGGTTTCCAGCACAAAACTTGCTAAACCCTCCCCCTGTGCCACTGGCAGCGACGCTGACTTGGGCATCGGGATAAAGTTTTTGGTATTCTTCGGCGACGGCGAGGGAAACGCTAAAGCCCACAGCACCACCATCGATACTGATTTGCTGTTCCTTCTCTCCTGAATTGCCACAACTCGTCATCAGGTGGCCCGTGACGATGAGAGGGATTAGGTAAAACCAACGAGAAAATTTCATAGCATTTGAGTGTAAGTTTGGAAAAATGAAAGTGAATTAGGCGTTTAGGTTCAGAACTTTCCCTTAATTTGGTCAAAGATGGCACCGTTTGCAAAAAACTTCTCTTTGATCAAAGGCCACCCTCCTAAATCTTGAGCATTGAACAAAGTTTTAATTGGGGGAAATTGCACCTGTCCGCCTTGAGCGATAAAGGGATTGACCGAACGGTAGCCTAATTTGGCGAATTCTTGCTGAGCTTCGTCTGAATAGAGAAAATCTACAAAGGCTGCTGCCACTTCTCTCGTTCCATGCTTATCAACGTTTTTATCAACTATTGCCACGGGATTATCGATAGAGATATTGAGGGGAGGAACAAAGTAACTGGTTTTTGGTCCGTTCGTTCCAGCTAAAATCACTTCATTTTCATAGGTGATTAAGGCATCTCCCTGACCTTGTTGGAAGAATAAGTCGCTGGCTTCGCGGGCATCTTTGGTTAGGGTGGGAATCTTTTTATAGATTTTGCCGACAAAATCAAGGGCTTGTTGAGGTTCGCCTCCTTCTTGGGTTACTGACCCCCACAGACCTAAAAATTGCCAAACGCCAATACCCGATGTTTGAGGATTTGCTGCAATCACGTTTACATCTTCTTTGGCTAAATCTGCCCAAGTTTGAATATCTTTGGGGTTGCCTTCTCGGGTGACAATTGCCGCCACAGAATGACTAACTACTCCCCGTCTAGGAACTCTGTCCTCCCAGCCAAAATTAATCAAACCAGCTTCTTCGATGCGAACCACATCCAATGGGAGGGCAAGATGCACCACATCGGCTTCTTGTTTGCCAGCAATGATATCGTCGGTTTGCGCTAAAGACCCGCCATAACTGCGTTCAAAAATGACGTTTTGGTTGTGCTCTTTCTTCCACTTTTCAATAAATTTAGGGACGATTTGGTCATGGGCCGCTTTCGTCACTGAGAAGGAAACTAGGTTGAGCTTGACCTCGCTTTGATTGGCCCCACTCGCGGCAGAGCAAGCAGCAATTGACGCAGTTAGAATTATACCTAGTAAAAACAAGACGATGTACGCTTGGACTGAGCGTCCTAGATGCTGGGCTTTTTTGAGAAATTTCCCTGAGAATCGCACCAATTGGGAACTGGCTGCGATCGCAAATTTTAGAGACTGAACGATCGAAGTCACTGAATTTTGCCAAACTTGTTGTTGATTCACCGATACTTTTTCTTTAACTACGGTATTTCTATCAAGCTTTCGTAGTTACTCTGAGGAGTATAAAGTCATCAAATTAGAGTCTTCAATTTTTTAATATTTTCTTAATCAATCGTCTTAACCTAGCGCTACCATGACAAAGAGTCCAAACTCACACCCGCCCGCCGTGCTCGCTAAACAGTTAAGTAACCACACAAAATTAATTACATAAAGACTCCTTGCTAGGCAAGGGTTTCAGTATCAATATTGTGTAATTAATTCTGCACACCTACTTAGAACTGACTAACTTTAAAAACCTGGAGGCAGAGCCTCAAGAAATGCGTTCCCCGGTAGAACCTGGGAACGAAAAACCAACAAAAAAGCACCTTAAAAAAAGTGCTTTCATGAATATGAAATTTCCGTATCTGACGAAACTTTTATGAGTAATTTCGGGGAGTGCGCGCACCGGCAGATGCTCCTACCATAGAAGCAACTAAACCCAATAGTGAGCCGAACAAAAACGACCAACCAGCTTTCGCGGCATTACCAGCAATATTGCGAGCATCCTGAGCAGATACGTTAGGTGCTCGGTTCGGCAAATCGACCCCGCCCTGCTGCGCTTGATTAATTGCTTCTCCCGCATTCGCAGCTATGACGCCAAAAGTACCGGCCACGCCATTTGCTAACAGCCAAGAGCCAATTGTTAAGGTAGTTGCCCACAAAATTGCTCCGTTTAAAAGTGCTGTGTTGCGGTTCATCGGGCCGCAAGCGCGAGCAGTTACCCAACCGCCAACAGCCAAGCTAATTAACAAACTAATAATTGACCAAATTCCGACGCCGGTACCCACGTCGCCTGAAATACTGCGCGGAGCTCCTGAACCAGCAATGCTGCTCAACCCGATCGCAGCGCCCAATGCACTTAACACCAGTTGTGTGCCGATCGCAATTACCAAACCCGAAAAAATCGGACCCCAACGTACTCGATCGTGGTATTCCATCACTGAATTTACTACCACGGGTTCAGTACCAACGTTATCTACAGGTCTATTTACGTATGACATAGGTTTTTCTTTCCTCTTAGAGTTGCTTTAATTTTTAACAATCTTTCACCTAAGCATTGATTGTGGCTGAGATTGATAAAAACTATATCTGCCTGGGGAAATAACCAGTATCTATGTCTGAAGAAAGAAACGAAAAAGTCATCCGCCGCCAGCCACCCGCTATTAGCTAATGACTGATGACTTATGACTTATGACTATTTTATCCCGTTAGAAAAGTTCCCGGATGTATACAGGAAATGCGGACGTATACAGAAAATACAGCTTAACGCAATCTTACAGCCGTTCCAACGGCAGTAATCAGCAGCAAAGCCCCGCTGGAGTCTACATTAATCGTGCCGGTGTCCACTTCCACCCCGATTACGGCATTGGCGCCCAGGCGCTGCGCTCGTTTTTCCAGTTCCGCGAGGGCATCTCGCTGTCCTTTGAGAAACACTTCCTCGTAACTGCCGGTGCGCCCGCCGATGATGTCGCGAATTCCCGCGAAGAAATCTCGCAGGGCGTTGGTGCCGTAGACAACCTCAGCAGTTACTATTCCCAGGTAAGATTGAATTTCTGCTCCTTGGATGATATCAGTTGTTGTTACAATCATCAGTTGGCCTCAGTCGCGAAAATTTTGAGTGGGTCTTGTTCTGTAGATTTACTACATCTCGCCGCTCAAAAATTCCTGGTAAACCCTAAGCTGTCAGCTTAACAAGGTGACAGCCCCTCGCTCTTTCATTCCACACACTCTTTGAAACAAATGGCCGTGTACAAACAAAGTCTCTTGGTATTCAGTACGTTGCTAGTAGCAGGATTCGCTGTCGCAGCGCCGCAGATAGCGCTCTCAGCAGAAACATTCGTTCAAGTCAACCCTCAAAATGATTCAAATTTAGATGCTCTGCTGCGACAAGGGCGGGAGTTTGTAGATTTAGGAGACTACAGTAAAGCGATCGCCATTTATCAGGAAGCGGCGCGTTTAGATACAGAAAACCCGCGCATTTTTTCTGGTATTGGCTATTTAGAAGCGCGTCAGGGCAACTATCAAGCCTCAGTAGAATTTTACCAACAAGCGATCGGTCTCGAACCGAACAATGCGGACTTCCAATACGCATTAGGATATGCTATGGCGAATTTACAAAACTATCCCGCTGCAGCCACAGCTTATCGCCGCGCCGCTGTGCTCGATCGCAAAAATGTCAATGCCCGAATCGGTCTCGGAGTGGTACTCTTTCAGCAAAAAGATTACAGCGGTTCTTTTAAAGCATATCAAGAGGCGATCGCCCTCGATCCGAAAAATTGGCAAGCTTATTCTTCAATGGGTTTAGTATTGATCCAGCAGGGAAATTTTGCCAGTGCTGTCACCGTGCTCCAACAAGCAGCCGAACTCGCTCCCAAACAAGCCGGTGTCCAGTTAAAATTAGGAACTGCTTTGCTGCGTGCCGGCTATACTTCCGAAGGGCTAGCTGCTTTTGAAGAAGCTGCCAAATTGGAGCCCCGGAATCCAGAAGTGCAGCTAGAAATTGGCGAACTTCTCCAGACACAAAACGATTTTGACGGAGCGCTTATAGCTTATCAGCGGGCTATTGCGGTGCGACCCAATTTAGTGGAAGCACACGCAGGAATTGGGAAAATTCAACTGGAAAAACAAGATTTTTCAGGAGCTATTACCACTTTTCGGCGAGTGATTAAGCTTGACCCAAACCGGGCGGAAGCTTATTACAATATGGGTACGGCACTCAAAGCACGCGATCGCAAATCCGAAGCAATTGAAGCTTTTAAACAAGCCCTCGACACTTACCGCCAGCAAGGCAATAATGATGGTGTACAAAAAGCTGAGGCGGCGCTCCAGCAACTAAAGTAATATGTCTCAATGTACTAATAGGTAATTGAGTAGCAGTTTTGAGTTTGGAGTAATTGATTTTCCTAGGGTTTAACTCCTTCCACTCGCAGTGTTGCCAGGAAAAAAGCCATCTCAAAACTGTTTCTATTACCTATTCCCTATACCCTTTCCTCTTTCTTCTTCCTTGTTACTTGTTTGCTTGATTTTTTAATTGTATGCAGATAAATGTGGCTAAATAGAGTACAATATTGGCGCGATTTTAGAAAGGCGCTTGCTCTGTAAGTTTAAAAAGAAATAAAGGCGATCGCACAACAGCATTTTGTCAAAGCTCCATCTTTTGTAAGATGTTAAAATGGCTTACTGACAATTAATCTATTTCCATTGGTAGAGACGGCAAACTTGTTAACATTTGTAAAATAAGCAAAATATCCTATCCCTAGAGCTTCATCTATGCAAACGTATGATGTCATTATCATAGGCGCGGGTCACAACGGACTGGTCTGCGCCTCTTATCTCCTCAAAGCTGGATATACTGTCCTATTGTTAGAAAAACGTTCGGTTCCCGGCGGTGCGGCCACTACCGAAGCTGCGATTCCCGAATTACCGGATTTTAAATTCAATTTGTGCGCGATCGACCACGAGTTTATCCATTTAGGACCAGTTGTAGAAGAATTAGAACTGGAAAAATACGGTTTAGAATATCTTTTCTGCGATCCAGTGGCCTTTTGTCCGCATCCCGATGGCAAATATTTCTTAGCGCACAAATCCGTAGAAAAAACTTGTGCTGAAATTGCCCGCTACAACGAGCGCGATGCTAAAAAATATGCCGAATATACAGACTTTTGGCAGCGGGCTTTAGGTGCAATGGTTCCGATGTTTAATGCGCCACCAAAATCCATCATAGATATTCTGGGCAACTACGATATTGCAAAGATCAAAGATTTATTGTCAGTCATCGGTTCCCCCGACAAAACGCTGGACTTTATTCGCACGATGCTCACCAGCGCTGAAGACCTTCTCAACGAGTGGTTTGACGAGGAATTTATCAAAGCACCCCTAGCAAGATTAGCCGCAGAACTCGGCGCGCCTCCTTCGCAAAAAACCCTGGCTGTAGGCGCAATTATGCTAGCAATGAGGCACAATCCCGGCATGGCAAGACCGCGCGGAGGGACGGGTGCATTAGTGCAAGCGCTGCTCAATTTAGTCAAAAGTTATTCAGGTGTGGTACTTACCGACCAGCACGTCGAGAAAATATTAGTTGATGACGGTCGCGCTGTGGGAGTTCGAGTTGCCGGCGGCACGGAATACCGCGCTACAAAAGGTGTCATTTCTAATATTGATGCTAAGCGCTTATTTCTGCACTTAATGGATTCCAGCGATGTTGACAGTGCCGACCCGGATTTGCGGGAAAGATTGGAGCGCAAAATTGTTAACAACAACGAGACTATTCTCAAAATAGACTTAGCTCTCAATGAAATGCCCAAGTTCGATCGCTGGAATCATCGGGACGAGTATTTAATGGGTTCGGTTTTAATTGCAGACTCGGTGAGACACGTTGAAATTTCTCACAGCGACCCTTCAATCGGCAGAATCCCCGACTCTGACCCATCGATGTATGTAGTGTTTCCGACGGTACGAGACCCGTCAATGGCTCCCCCCGGACATCATACAGCTTGGATTGAATTTTTTGCTCCTTACATGATCGAAAATGCTGAAGGAACCGGCCAGCACGGTACGGGGTGGACGGATGAGCTGAAAAACAAAGTTGCCGATCGCTGTATTGACAAATTGGCAGAATATGCACCGAATATCAAGAAGTCAATTATCGGCCGCCGCGTGGAAAGTCCGGCGGAATTGGGAGAACGTTTGGGGGCTTTGAAGGGGAATTATTATCACGTTGATATGACCCTGGATCAGATGATCTTTTTCCGTCCTCTGCCGGAGTTGGCTAATTACAAAACGCCGATCGACGGGTTGTTTCTGACGGGGGCGGGAACGCATCCGGGCGGCTCGATTTCGGGTATGCCGGGACGCAATACCGCTCGCGTTTTCATGCACTCGCAGCAGCCTTTCGCCCAGACTTTCGCAGATGCGGCTAATACTCTGAAAGCGAAGGGTAAGTCGGTATTTCGGAGTAATGAGAAGTAAGATTTTTAGGAACCGCAGATGAACGCAAATAAACGCAGATGAATCACATCTGCGTTTTTTTTTATTGAGATCAGTGGGGGAGTGCGATAATTTTTTCTGGTTGATGCCCTGTGAAGGGCAAACGATTTGCGATCGCCCTCAATACCCTTTGTAAATCCTGTGCATCTTTCGCGCTTGGTGGCGACGGTTGGCGTTTCATCAAATCTGTTAAAATATTTTGTGATCATAGAGCATATTCCATCGATAAAATTCTCAATATTAGAAGAACAAGTTAACACTGCAAGCATTTTTGAACTTAGTATTGCAGCCAAACCTCTAATTTAGCAAAACAGGCGAGTCGCTGGTAGAAGTCGCTCCCCATCTCCGAATCAGGGCGATCGCCGCCGATCCCCCAGCATCTCGCATTCTCCTTAATTCATACTTTATGCGGATGAAAACGCTGGCCCCAAGTTGAGAAACTGAGAAGTGGCGTTACCCTTTTTTTAGCGATGGCAAACCGAGTTTTGATTGTCGGTGGGCGGGGACGAATTGGCAGCAGCGTTGCCCAAGACCTTGTTACCCATACCGATGCAGAAATTACTATTACCGGACGCAACCCTGAAGGCTCTATTACGCCGGAATTGCCACCGGATAGGGTGCAGTATCAAGCTTTAGATTTAGCAGACAGTGCAGCCCTGCACCAAGCGGTTTCATCCTCTAACCTCGTCGTTCACTGTGCCGGGCCTTTTCACTACCGAGACGCTAGTGTATTAAAAACTTGCATAGAAGCAGGTGTTAATTATACTGATGTCAGCGACAGCCGCAGTTTTACTCGCAGAGCTTTAGAATTGCGCGAAACTGCTAAAAATGCTGGGGTTACTGCTATTATTAATACGGGCATTTTCCCCGGTGTGTCTAATAGCATGGTACGGCGAGATGTGGAACAATTAGATGAAGCAGAGCACATCCATTTGAGTTATGTTGTCGGAGGTTCGGGTGGCGCTGGCGTTACCGTCATGAGAACCACTTTTTTAGGCTTGCAAACTCCTTTTGAGGTTTGGGAAGAGCGCAAGTGGCACCAAGTAAAACCCTACAGCGATCGCGAAACAATTGAATTTCCCGCGCCCTACGGCAAAACAGGGGTTTACTGGTTTGATATGCCGGAAGCAATCACTTTGCCCGAAACATTCCCCGTCAAATCAGTTGTGACTAAATTCGGTACGTCTCCCGACCTTTACAATCACCTTACCTGGTTTGTTGCCAAGTATTGGCCTGCTAGCTGGCTCAAAAATAACTCCGTGATTGAATTTCTCTCCTACGTCAGTTATGGGATGACCAGTGTTACTAATAGTTTTAGTGGGGTTGGTGTGGCAGTGCGATCGCAAGTGACCGGTCTCAAAAACGGTCAACCCGCTAAAGTTTGCTCGACAGCGATACACCCAAATGCTGCCACCGCTACTGGCATCGGTACTGGCAGCATAGCTCAATTAATGTTAGAAGGTAAACTGGAAAAACCTGGCATTTGGTCTGTCGAACAAGCTCTTTCTACTGAGCTATTTGAACGCGCTATGCAGAACAGAAAACTAGACATAGAGCAGGTAGTTTTGTAGTTACTTAGGTTATTGATAGCACTTTAAAATGTTGGGAAATGGGATTTTTGCCCGAACTGCTAAGACGCGAAACACGCGCCGAAAGAGAAGAGTCAGGGGCTTCGTAATTGATGGGAAAACCCTTAGATAGGGTTCCTCGCAGGAATTGCGATCCCCTCTCATACGAGATGAGTTCCGCTTGTCTAACTAATCTATCTTTTGGTAGAAGTAATAGTAACAAGCAGGCGCTTAAGATATGGGACATCACGGGAAACATCCCTTTTGGCTCGCTTTAGATGCGGTAGCTGCGACAAAGATTGCGCTTGAACCAAGGTAGTCAATGTGCGATCGCAGTGAAGGGGCGACAAACACCATAATTTTTGCGGAAAAATACGAGGAGAAGTTGATATGAAGCGGGTTTTAAAAGCTCTAGGACAAACATTGAGCCAAAGCATTTTGCTGGTCTGTACCCTGGCGTTCATTGGTTTGCTAAGTCTAGCGATAGTACCCAGTCAGGCTGCTTACGCAGGTCAAGACAGGAGTCAGGCGCAGCCAGAAGCTAGAATTACTGACCCCGCAGAAAGTTTCGAGGATCTCAATCCCCAAGCAGCTTACGAAGAAATAGTCAAAACCTCTCAAAATCCTGCAAAGGTCGAGAAAGCTTACGACGAAAGCTTAAAGGAGTACAAGGGAGAACACCCGCAAGAAGGCATAGTTCAAAAAGCTGAAGATTTGATCGAAAAAGTCACGGGCAACTAATAAATCAAGAGATTTATATCTAACTCAAGTTGCTGGTAAATACACAGCTTCAGTGAGTAGACAATGAAGCCGCTGTCAGAATTTAGTTGAAGATAATTATCTAGGGTGCGCCGAGGCGCACCTTATCGCTTGAAAGTAGCGTGTAAAACTCGTTTGTGAGTCGAGAAGTATTTTATCCTTTCCCTCCTTTTGAAGCTAGCAGCTTCAGCCTTAAGGCAGATGAATAGATATGAACTTAAAAGGTAAATTTAATAATAGTTACATTTAGATAAAAGGAAAAAAATATCATGAGCGATGACAAAAAAACGGTACATGAACCTGATGCTAACCTAGACCCGATTTCCGGCGAAAAAGGGGCTCATCCAGTAGGAACCGGTATTGGTGCGGCGAGTGCGGGTGCTGCGGGTGCTGCGATCGGCGGTGCCATCGGCGGGCCTGTAGGAGCAGTTGTCGGCGCTGTTGTGGGTTCGTTTAGCGGCGGTTTGGTGGGCAAAGGTGTGGCCGAGGCGATCGACCCCACGGTAGAAGATGCTTACTGGCAAAGCAACTACAGTTCTCGTCCTTACGTGGACACGAGCGCGACTTATGAAGACTATCAGCCTGCATACCGCACCGGTTATGAGGGATACAGCCGCTATGGCGCTACTGGTAAGAAATACCACGAGATTGAACCGGATTTGCAGCGCGACTACGAAACAAATCGCGGTAAGTCTAATGTGACTTGGGAAAAAGCTAAGCACGCCACGCGGGACGCTTGGGATCGGGTGGAACGCGCTGTTCCTGGTGACATTGACAAAGACGGCCGCTAAGGGCTTACGCCAAGTATTTCTCAGTCTTGGAGACACACAAACTCAAGCGTTCCGGTTATTTTTAGCCGGGTACCGGAATGGAGAGAAGTGTTTGATCAAAAAAAACCCGGCTGCTGCGTTCTGGACTGTTGTTGATAGATGGCACAGTTTTTAACGCGAGTTTAGCGAAGTTTTTGGGGATTTTCAGCCCCTCTCTACATCGGAGAGGGTATTTTTATGATCCCTTGAAATCGCATTTTTCAGCACGATTTTTATTTCACAGGACTGTTCGCTGTGATAACTCGCTAGAGACGTAGAGGCTTGGTTGTGCGGGACGATCGCACTCCTAAAAAATGCTTTTTACAAAATCGGGATGCTTCCGTTTGAGATTAACATTTTTTTTTGACTATTAGCCTTAAAATTAAACTTATTCACGACTGAGGCATCGATCGCATATTTCTGTCATTTTTCGCGATGCGCTTTCTTCAATCGCAGCCGGCTCGTAAAGTGTCGGTGGCTTCAAGTCCGATAATTGTTAATCTAAATCCTCTCATTCAAAATTGGTATTACTTGTGGATGAAATGTTGGAAAGAGCTTGGACACTCAAGCAAAATTTAATTGACTTTGTGCTGGATGCTGAGGGAGAGTTGGCGGTAGCTTTGGAAGCTTATGCTGCAGCTCGATCGACCGGCGAGCGCTACGATATTGCTCAGCAAAATCAAGTGATTGACAGTTTTACCATCGAAGGTAAAGTCGGAGAGAAAACGCCGATCGACCTATTTGTCGAAAGTCAGCCGGATTTAACCCAGAGCGAGCGTAGCTTACTCGAAAGTTGGGAGCACAGAAGCTTCACGGGCTTATTTGAAATCACTCAACTTTCCCCCGACAGGTTTGAACTGATGAACTGGCTGACGGCTAAGCACTACGTTGTCAAGCCCAACAGTCCTAATTTTCTTGCAGAAATGTCTCGCTTTAAGTTAGGAGAAATCTTGCTGGCTCGGATTTCTCCCCTTACCGATGACTGGTGGATACTTTCGAGCTCTCCCATTTTGAAAGGGAAATTGGGTAAGCCGAAGTTGGCGGTGGCGATCGGCAATTTCAAGCAAAATCACAACAAGAACCTGTACAGCGATGCCCCGGAATTGTTAGAGCAAGCTTGGCAGTCAGTAGAAAAGTACCATGAAGATTTTACCGAATTTTTTGGTAGTGATGAATTGACGCTATCGGGGTATCACCTGAATAAACAGTTGGCTGAATTTCAGGAATTTATCACTAAAAAACGCCTAGCGGATATCGGCGTTGATGGAAGTAAATCTCTGGCGGATATCGTTGAGGATGCCGGAGTCGATCGAGAAGAAGTCAAAGCAGCAGCAATCGCGGCTGCAGGTGCCGATGCTAACGCAGTTGAGGTAATGCTCGACAGCAATGCTAGTTCAAAAATGGTAATGCCGAAAGTCGAATTGCCCGATCGCTTCAAGAAAGCCGAACAGGTGACAGCACTTTCTCATCCTCGCTGGGGACAAACCTTTTTGTCTACTTACGCTCAATTTACTGCACTGCTATCTGCCGAAGACTTTTCAACCGTTCCCGGTTACGAAAAGCTGGTGCGTAACTATCTCGAAGATCCTGCAATTAATGCCTGGATTTGGCAGCGGTTAGCTAAAGTTAATCCAGCGAAATTAGAACAAATTTTGCAAACTGTATTGCAGCGGACTAATTTTCAGATCGATCGCGATTTAGATGCCTTGCTGCAAGAGTTTAAAAAACCTTTAGAACCCGAACTCCCGGAAATTGCCAGCGTTCCCGTGCACCTGCACAACTTATTTCAGGAAGCTTTAGGCGAAGTTAATAAGTCAAAGTCTAAAACGCAGGAGAAAAAGAAAAGCTCTAAAGGCTTTAAATCCTAAGCAACTAAGTTCGTGGCATATTCCTACACGCTATGGTATCGCATACAGTGTAGGCTACTCGCCAACTCCACCTCATGCTATGGGCTAACGCGCCGGCTTTGCCGAGGGATACTCGATGAGATTGCCACAGCCAAGGGAAAGCAGGAAGAGAATGGCAATTTCAAGTGCCAGTGCGATCGACCCTAGCCATTTTATTTTGGGCGCGTTAGTCTGCATCCCTCAGATAATAAACCATTAAACAAGCTCACAGCTAGCTGTGAGCTTATGGCCCGGTAATATTACTCAAATAGCTTTGCAGTCAGGACTTTAGTTTTTCTTCACCGCGATCAAAAGAACTGAAGTCCTCACTACAAACACTTTTTTTAATCTTCAACTCGTCGGACAGCCATGCGTTGCAGCGGCAGGCTGAGTATGCTAGAAGCAGTCAACAAGTAAGAAAGAACAGTAGTCAGCTTCAAACTGAGCAATAACCAGCTATCCTCTGGTAGGTGAAGTTTCAGCCCGAAAAAAGAGATGCAGTACACTATCCAGTAAGTAAAGCTCATCTTGATTAGGATTTCTTCGCTCAAAGTGCGATCGTCTGTTGGCTGCGAGTTGCGATTATCACCCAGCAGGACTAGACCCGCAATAGATGCCACCAAAGAAACCATAACGAGATAGTCATGCCAGTTAAGCTCAACCATTTCTAAACTCCGCTTTTATCCGAATATTTGGAATCAGACATCAGTCTAAAGGATAAGTTTTCCCGGTCAAAGCAATAGTTACAAATTGAAACAGCCGCAGTTACAAATCGCAATGAAAAGCAACCGCAACCAGCAGCAACAGGCTCGTTTAGTCAGCCGCCAAGGACAATTCCCCTTAAATATTGTCAAGTTGGGAGTACCGCGCCTGCATTTTGCCGACCTCTACCACAGGCTGCTAACTCTTTCTTGGCCGCGATTTTTCCTGCTGATTTGTCTCTCCTATACAGTCACAAATTCTTTATTTGCCTTAGCTTACTTGGCGGGAGGAGATTGCATTGCTAACGCGCGGCCGGGTTCTTTCCCAGATGCCTTTTATTTCAGCGTGCAAACAATGGCGACGATCGGCTACGGCTCTATGTATCCGCGCACGGATTACGCTAATACTATAGTCGCGATTCAAGCGCTTTTTGGTTTGTGGGGAGTGGCGATGGTGACGGGACTGGCTTTTTCGAGATTTTCTCGACCAACAGCTAGAGTTATCTTCAGCCGGGTAGCTGTGATCGCTCCTTTCAACGGTGTTCCGACTCTGATGTACCGCAGTGCAAATCAGCGTTTTAACCAAATTTTAGAAGCGCAGCAGCGAGCTACTTTGATCCGCAACGAGGTAACAGCGGAAGGAGAATTTATGCGGCGTTTTTACGATTTGCAATTAGTGCGAAGTCACTCTCCGGTTTTTGCCTTAACTTGGACGGTTATGCACGCAATTGAGGAGAGCAGTCCTTTGTACCAACTTACTGCCCAAGACTTGATGGAACAGCAAGCGGAAATTGTAATTACGTTAACAGGAATTGACGAAACAGTTTCGCAAACTATTCACGCGCGACATTCTTTTGTAGCCTCGGAAATTATGTGGGATATGCGATTTGTAGATATTCTTTTGAAATCGGCGACGGGAGGGCGGGTGGTTGATTATACTCGGTTTCACGATGTGAAGCCTGTGGAAGAAAAGTTGTGAGTATAATAGTGCTAGAATACCTCTAGGACGACAAAAGTTGATATTTATGACTTCAGTTACTACGAAGATGACACTCAAAGAATTGCAACCGCAACTCTTGGCTTTAACTCCCGAAGAAAAGGCTCAAGCTATACAATTACTCGCCCAAAGTTTAAGCAACTTTTGGCCGGGAATTCAAAAGACTCCCGGTGTCATGGGCGGAGAAGCCTGTATCCGAAAAACTCGGATTCCTGTTTGGCTGTTGGTAAGTTATCGCCGTCAAAGTGCCACCGATGCTCATATTTTAGAAGGTCATCCCGATCTGAGTGCCGCAGATTTGGTGAATGCTTTTAGTTATGCTGAGGCATATCCTGATGAGATTGAAAGAGCAATTCGAGAACAGGAAGAGGCATAAACTGTGGCGCGTCTTTATGCAGATGAACAATACCCGTTTCCTGTTGTAAAATTACTGCGTAATTTGGGCCATGATGTCCTGACAGTTCAAGAAGCGGGGAAGGCTAACCAAAAAATTCCGGATGAAGAAGTTCTAGATTTTGCTATTAGCAATAATCGTGCCGTATTGACATTAAACAGACCTGATTTTATTCGACTGCATAGGTTTAACTCTGACCATACGGGCATAATTGTCTGCACAAACGACCAAAACTGGGAACGGCTGGCTGTACGCATTAATGAAGCTATTTCTAATCTAGAAACACTGAGAAGTCTACTGATTCGAGTTAATCGGCCGTCGGAGCGAGTATAACAGCCGCAGAAGGAATCAATTCGTATAGCAGCTATCGCACAAAGTATTAAAATAAACAAAATACTCCTCGTACTATGCGAATAATTCATACTGCTGACTGGCATTTAGGGCGACGTTTTCGAGGGATCGATCGCACTTTTGAAATTGCGATCGCCCTCGAACAGATTTTGAAGCAAGCAAAAGCCTTGGATGTCGATGCTGTACTCGTTGCCGGTGACATTTTCGACGTGCCCAACCCGCCCGCTTACGCCGAACGCATTGCTTATAACTTTTTCTGCGAACTCCAAGCGGCAGGAATTCCCGCAATTGCGATCGCGGGTAATCACGATTCAGCCTCCCGCATCGACAGCATCGCGCAATTGCTTTCCCTCGCCGGTGTGCGCGCTTTAGGCAAACCCAGGCTTTCTGCAGACGGCGGCACAATTACTCTTAATACAAAAAGCGGTAAACTTTGCGTGGGAGCGATGCCTTTTGCTTCCGAACAAAGACTGTTAGATGCTAATTCTCTCTGGCAGTCGGGCGATGCCGATCGCCGAAAAAATTACCGCGAAATAGTAGCATATTTACTCGAAGATTTAACCAGCGATTTTAGAGACAATACTGTCAATTTTCTCATGGGACACATGAGCATTGACGGCGCTCGATTGGCAAAATCAGAAGTCGCTTATTACACGCGAGAAAAGTACCTGCTTTCATCGCAAACTCTGCCGCCGGAAGCTCAGTATGTTGCCCTCGGACACATCCACATTCACCAGCGGATTTCTGACACTTCTCCCGCTTATTATTCCGGTTCTTTGATTCAGTTAGATTTTGGAGAAGCGGAACAGGAAAAAGGATTTTGCTTGATAGAAGTTGAGCCGGGAAGTCAGGCAAAGGTGGAATTTAAGCCTGTGGCTTGCCACAAGCCCTTAAAAGTGCTTAAATGTCATAACGACAATCTCGATGAAACTTTACAAGCTCATCAGTATCATCCGGGTTTCTTGAAAGTAATTGTCGAACTGGACAGTCCGCAAATCGGACTTGCCGATCGAGTGCGCCAAATTTGTTCTCAAGCGCTGTTAATTGAACCGCGCTATCCAGATGCAGCGCTAGAACCAACAGAAATAACTAATATCGATCCCAATAATTTCGATCCGGCAGCAGAGTTTTGCAACTATTATCAAAACCGCTTGGGAACGACACCAAAACCGCCAGTATTGGAGGAATTTAAAAATTTGTACAAGAAGTTTCAGGAAACAGTTAACAATTAAATGCGTAAAAAGATACAATCCACAATCCAAAATCTCAAATTTCAAATAGTTTTAAGACTGAAACCCACGCTCAATGTCGCTTGTAGTCGAGTCTAGATCCCCCTAAATCTCCCTCCCGGGGGACTTTGATAATACTCTTGTCCCCCCCTTGTTAAGGGGGGTTAGGGGGGATCGGGAAGACTGTAGAAGGAAGACAGTAGACCTGAATATAACAATCTAAAACCCCAAATCTCAAATCTAAAATCAGTATGCGTCCACTCGAACTTATTCTCGAAGGATTTACCAGCTTCCACCGCGAACAGCGTTTAGATTTTTCTCAACTCGATTTGTTTGCAATTACTGGTGCTACAGGTGCCGGCAAATCTTCACTGTTAGATGCCATGACTTACGCTCTTTTTGGCACGACAACTCGCAGCGGCAAACAAGTAAGTGATTTGGCAAGTCAAGGTAGCGAAAATTTAAAAGTGCAGTTGCGTTTTGCTGTGGGATCGGCACAGTATCGGGTGACGCGAAGGTGGCGTTTTCGTCCGAAATCTCCGGAAAATAAGGTGATTTTGGACAACTGGCAAAATGGTCAATGGGAAACTTTGGGGACGAGTATCGTTGCTGTTCAAAATACGATTGAACAGATTTTAGGAATGGATTTTGATACTTTTACGCGAGCAATTGTTCTGCCTCAAGGCAAGTTTGATGAGTTTATTAAAGGGGATACTTCAAAACGCCGGGAAATTTTGCGGCAGCTAGCGGGATTTGAGATTTTTGAGCAGATGCGGAAGGAAACAAATGAACTCGCAAAGTTGCTGAAACAGGAACGGGAAATGGTGGAAAGGCAGCTAGCGGATTTGAGTGCGCCGACGGCGGATGAGGTGGCTCAAAGACGATCGCAACTTGTGATTTTAGAGCAGCAGTTACCCCAGTTCGATCGCGCTGTGATGAAAGCTCAGAAGGCTCTAGATGAAGAGGAACAGCTATTTTCGCAAATCGCTCGCTGGCAAGAGCTACAACAACAACTGACCCAATTAAATGCTAATTCTGCCGAGGTTGCAATTTTAGCACAGCGTTTAGACAGAGCGCAAGCTGCCAATCATTTACAGGGAGATTGGGCTTTAGTGCGATCGGCTCGGAGTCAGTATGAAACTGCCGAAAGTGCCTCGGTGGCAGCGCGAAAGCAGTTAATTAAAGCTCGCTCTGAGCTAGCAGTAGAGCAGCAGCAACTTGACGCGGCAAAAGCGAAAGAAGAGGTGCTAGCGCCACAAATTAAGGCTCGCGAAGATGCTTTAGCTGCTGCTAAAGTATATGAAGAACAGCGCGCTCAATTAGAAAAAGAAGTGGCGCTTGCCCAAAAAATTCAACAGGAAAAACTCCGCTTTTTTCTGGCAGCAGATAAAGACCTGCAAGCTGCTAACACTAAAATTCAAGGCGCGGGTTTTCGAGTTACTCAAGCAGCGGCACAGCTCGAACAGTATGCGCCGGGAGGAAAGCGTTTAGAGCAATTGCAGCAAATTGCACCCTTATTGATGGAATTGCAGCTAATTACCAAGCAGCAAAAGACTCAGCAAGAACAGTTGGAGAAATCTATTGCAGAGAAGGAAAGCGCTCAACAAAATTATGTGGAGGTTGCAACTAATTTAGAAGCAGCCGAAATCCGACTAAAAGAGTGCGATCGCGAGTTAGAAGCGGCCCTAACTGCTAATGCGGAAGCGGCACGTTTAGAGAGTGTTGCTGCTGTCAGAATGTCGCTGAATTCTGGCGATACTTGCCCGGTGTGTGGGGGGGTGCATCCTGAGAGCGATCGGCTCCCTCCTTTGCCCGATTCTAATATTGTCGATGTCGCTGGTTTGCGGCGGAAATTGGCGGATGCAAATCAGGTTTTTCAAGATGCTCAAAGGTTGGCTGCTGAGGGAAAAAGTGCAGTTTCATCCTGCAGGCAAAAAGAGTCTGAAATTGCTCAAATGTTGGAATTAACTGCGAATAAAGTTGCTCAATTGCAGCAGCAAATTACTCAAGTGCTGGAAAATCCTCATTGGGAAAGCTTGGGGTTGCAGCAGGAGTTGGCAATCCTTAAAGAGAGCGATCGCCAATACCGCCAAACCGAACAGCAGTTCCAACTGGCATCATTGGAATATGATAATTTTCAGGAAAGATTTAATTTGGCGGTGGCGACTCAAGCAGCTAAACAGCAGGAATATCAAGATGCGATCGCCGAATCAGACCGTCGGCAGCAGCAGTTGCAAAGTTGTGTAAATGTGCTTTATCAAATTACCGAATATCAACCTTATGCTAACTTAGCAAAAGTCTTAGAACAAGACAAGCAAGACTTGGCAAATCTGCTGAAAGTTGCCGAAAAATCATATCAAACTGCTCAAAATAAGGTTATTCAAGCCGCAGAGAGAGAGCAACAAGCTGGAGAAGCTTTTGGAAAAGCCCAGGCTCATAAACAGCATTTAAACCTAGATTGGTCAGCCAAATTAACAGCGGCTGATTTCACAGAGGAGACATTTTTAGCAGCGGTTGCCACAGTTAAGGAACAATCAGAATGGGAAAATGCTATTCGCTCTCACCGCGAATCAAAAATTCAGTTAGAGACGCGGGCGAAAGATTTGAGCGAGGCGATCGCAGGCAGAACTACCGATGAGAATACTTTAGCACAAGTGCGATCGGCAAAACATACCGCCCAAGAAAACCTCAAACAAGCCAACAACAACCGCGCCGAACTTTTAGCTTGGATTCAAGTAGCAGCCCAAAATCTCGAACAAGCCGACAGAATGTCACAGCAAATCACAAATTTCACAGAACAAGAGCAAACTTATCACACCTTAGCGCAGAACCTCAAATCCAACGAATTTCAATCATACATTTTAGAACATTTAGAAGCAGAATTAGTCGGCAGCGCCACCTTGATTTTGCAAGAATTAACCGAAAATCGCTACAAACTAATAAACCAAGACGGCGAATACTGGGTAGCAGATAATTGGAACGGCGGCGAAGCTAGACGAGTGCGTACTCTTTCCGGTGGCGAAACCTTTGCCACTTCCTTATCAATGGCTTTAGCTTTGTCAGAAAAGCTGTCTCAAGGAACTCACTTGGGCAGCTTATTTCTAGATGAAGGATTTGGTACTTTAGATACCGAAACTCTCGAAAGCGTTACTCAAATTTTAGAATCTTTGCGGCAGCGAGACAGGCTGATTGGAGTGATTACCCACGTTCGAGAATTGGGCGAAAGATTGCCCGCACAAGTTAAAGTTTCCAAATCTCCGCAAGGTTCTAGAATAGAAGTTGAAAGAGTTTAAGTCTCTACTTTTTGCGATATATTGTAGTTTTTCTAGAATTGTGTTTCTTCTTCTGTAAAGATAGGAGGCCACAATTCTGCAACGGGCAATTCCCAACCGGGGAAAAGTTCTGGTAATGTTAAGATATCGCCATTTTGTAAAATTTGTGGTTCGCCAGCCGCTCGATAAATCTTCACTGTTTCTGCATCAGGATCGATCGCAATTCCGACAATCGCTCCGAGCTCAACAAACTTCAAAACCTTGGCTTCGATAGGCTGCGTGCGATCGCTTTGAGACTTAATCTCTACCACCAAATCGGGAACCAACTGTCCAAAATAACGCGGACTTTGGCGCAATCGTGCGGCGCGCACAAAGGAAACATCGGGCGCTTTGACGTTAGTATCTGGCATAATAAAGCCGCCTGCGGAGTCAAAAACTCGTCCGAGACGGCGGGGATTTACCCAAGCGAAAAGAAAGGCAATGAGACGGCTGCTGATTTCACTGGATACGATGTCAGATGGGCCCATAATTGAAAGTCTCCCGTCTTCTAGTTCAATTTGGTAATCTAAACCCGCTTCGGAAAAAGCGGTTTGAACTTGCTCAACATCTTTGACAGTCATCGTTGACATAGGAACTTTCTCCTGTTATGAGCTGATATTTCATTTTAGCACGATCGCTATTTTCAATCTATAATTTAGTCAAACCCTCCCAAGAAACAAATATTATATGAAAAATTACCCCACTCGAATGCAATCGGTGCAGTCGCCCATAATTCCAGTAGTTGGCGAACTGATCCGCCAAAATCCGGGAACAATATCTTTAGGACAAGGCGTAGTTTACTACAATCCGCCACAAGAATCATTTGAAAAAATTCCCGAATTCTTTTCAAATCCAGACAATCACAAATACAAAGCCGTGGAAGGAATTCCACAATTACAAGATGCCATCGCAGCTAAACTCAAAACAGATAACGACATAGATATTAATAGCAAAAACTGCATTGTCGTTACCGCCGGCAGCAACATGGGATTTACCAATGCCCTTCTCGCTATCACTTTGGCGGGGGACGAAGTTATAATCCAATCACCTTATTACTTTAACCACGAAATGGCGGCAATTATGGCAAATTGCCGACCCGTGATAGTAGAAACAGACGACAAATATCAACTTAATATCGATGCTATAAAAAAAGCCATTACTGACAAAACGCGAGCCATAGTTACGATTTCCCCCAATAATCCCACTGGTGTTGTTTATCCTTCCGAAGCACTCCGGGAAGTCAACGAAATTTGTCGCCAGCACAACATCTATCACATCAGCGATGAAGCTTATGAATATTTTACTTATAACGGCGTCAAACACTGTTCGCCCGCCGCTTTTCCCAATAGCAGCGAACATACAATTTCTCTGTTTAGCCTTTCCAAAGCCTACGGTTTTGCGAGTTGGCGGATCGGGTATATGGTAATCCCAGAACATTTGCTCGTTTCAGTGAGAAAAATTCAAGATACAATCTTAATTTGTCCCCCAGTAATTTCTCAGTATGCAGCCTTGGGAGCCTTGCAAGTTGGTAGAGGTTACTGCGATAATTATGTAAGGGCGATCGCATCTGTGCGACAACTCGTATTAGACGAACTCAATACCATCCAAAATTTGTGTACAATTTCCCCAGCCTGCGGAGCATTTTACTTTTTCTTGAAAGTTGATACTGAAATCGATACAATGGAATTAGTAGAAAAATTAATTCGCGAATATCACGTAGCAGTGCTTCCCGGTACAACCTTCGGCATGGATAGCGGCTGCTATTTGCGGGTTGCTTACGGTGCTTTGGAGAAAGCAACCGCCACCGCAGGTATTAGGAGATTAGTTAAAGGTCTGAAGACAATTTTAAACAAGTAAAATAGGAAAATTTAACATGGTTGCCACTAACTTAAAAGCAAATACAAATATCCAAGATACCTCCGCTGCAAGACTGGCAGACTTGCGCGATTTGATGGCAGATTATGACTTAGATTGCTATTACATCCCAGCGGTTGACGAACACTTAAATTTATCAGTTCCAGCAGCCAAGCAGCGGCGAGCTTGGATGTGCGGTTTTACTGGTTCTGCTGGTGATTTGTTGGTTGGCAAAAATTCCGCTTGGTTGTTTGTGGATTCCCGCTACTACGAACAAGCCGAATTGCAAGTCGATACTGGAATTATTCAAATATCGAAACTAGGCTTAGAAGGAAATTTAACCTTAATTGAAACTTTAGAAAAACTGGCGGTAGAATCGGCAGAAAAATCAACTAAAATTCGCCTGGGTTTTGACCCGTTTACAGTAGCGACAGAGCAATATCAAAATTGGGTGAAAAAATTCGCGAATGCGGAGATTGAGCTCATACCCATCCGGGAGAATTTGACAGACAAAGTGCGATCGCAAACTCCTTGGCAAACAGCAGAGACTTTACCCGCGATTGATGCAGAGCCCATATTTAGCTTACCTGTATCCCTGACAGGAGAAACCGCCGCCGAAAAATTAGCCAGAGTCAGGGAAGCGATGCAAAAAGCCAACATCGATGTGCTTCCGATTACCAACCTGAATCAAATAGCGTGGCTATTCAATCTGCGAGGCTCAGATATTCCCCACATTCCCATTTTCATATCCTATGCCATTGTCACCACAGATTCAGCGTTTTTGTTTACAAATACCGAACGAATTTCACTAGAAATCAAGCAAGAATTGCGGGCGGATGTAACTTTGCTTCCCTACGCAGACTATCCGCATACCTTAACAACTTGCGTAAATTTGCCAAATAAAGTTCGGGTCCTTTTAGATCCCAAACACAGCACAGCAGGCACGTACCAGTTAATCTTAAACCAGGAAGAAGCGCAGTTATACAACATCGAAATAGTTTTTGAGGCGCATCCGGTAGAAGGGATGAAAGCTCGCAAAAATCCCGTAGAAATCGAGCAGATGAAATCAGCCAATTTCAAAGCAAGTCGAGCGAAAACTTTGACTTTAAAGTGGTTGAATGAACAGCTAGAAAATGGTAAGGTGTTGACAGAGTTTGATGTCAAAGAAAGCATCGAAAGATTTTACCAGGAAGAAACTGATTTTCAGACTTTAACTTTTAGAACGATCGCAGGTGCGGGAGCCAATAGCTCGATCGTACATTATGGAACCCCCAGCCCAGAAGTCACCTTAAAACCCGGAGAATTGCTGCTGCTTGACTCAGGCGCGCAATATTTAGCAGGTACAACTGACGATACGAGAACAGTAAGTATCGGAGAACCGACGGCGCTACAAATAGAACACTACACCACAGTTTTAATCGCGCACATCAACTGTGCAATGCAGCAATTCCCCAAAGGAACAACGGGAGCGCAATTAGATGCGATCGCCCGTGCGGTATTATGGCAAGAACAGCTAGACTACGGACATGGCACGGGGCACGGAGTCGGCGCGTTTTTAGCCGGTCACGAAGGGCCAAACGGCATCAGCAAATCGGTACAATATCCCCTAGAAGCCGGAATGGTAACTAGCATCGAACCGGGATATTACGAACCGGGATGGGGCGGAATTCGCATCGAAAATCTTTATGTTGTCAGGGAAATGCCATCAAAAAACGGTTCGGTTTGGTACGGATTTGAATCGCTGACGTATATTCCGTTTGAGCGCAAATTGATAAATGTCGATCGGCTGTCAAAGGCTCAACTCGCATGGCTGAACAACTATCACGCTTCGGTAGTCGAGAAACTGGAACCCGTACTTGATGCAGCAGCAAATGAATGGTTGAAAAAAGCCTGCGCTGCGTTAGGTTAAGCCTTGTAATTTGTCGCACATTTAAATTGTGCACCTATTTTTCGGGAAACTCTTGTGGGGTGGGCACGCGACCCCGCCCCAAAGGTACAAAATAGCACATATCAGATAGGGACACGGCAGTGCCATGTCCCTACTGTATTTAATCCGATTTAAAACTGCTATAAAGCTGGTGACAGGATTTGAACCTGCGACAGGCTGATTACAAATCAGCTACTCTACCAACTGAGTTACACCAGCAGTGAAACTTAATATAGCAAACTTATAGTCATCAGCGCAACCCCCCCAGCCATTTTTTTTTCTAATTCGCTCAAAACCGCTCCCCGTAAGGGCAAAACCGAAATTGTTTGCCCACTGCCAATTAACTAATCGCAGCGCCAAATCTTAATCGTCTGATCCGCACTGCCGCTGGCGAGCAAATTGCCCGAAGGTGCGATCGCCACCGAGTACACCGTACCCGAATGTCCCTTAAGACTTGTCAACAACTCCCCCGTCTGCAAATTCCAAATATTAATCGTATTATCATCGCACCCGCTAGCCAAAGTCAAACCGTCCCGACTGATAGCAACCGACTCGCCCCGACTCACATAATTCTGCAAAATATGCACCGCCTCATTCGTTCCTAAATTCGTTACACCCTTTCCCCTTCCAGAATTAGTATTTAAAATCCGCAACAAACTGCCCGTATGCAAATTCCGCAGCTTAATCGTATAATCATTGCTCACGCTAGCAAGAATCTGACCGTCTGGCGCGATCGCCACCGAATTCACCCCAACATTCAACCCCGAAAGAGTCCGCAGCAACTTGCCGCTTTCCACATCCCAAACCTTGCTCGTTGCATCCGAACTGCCACTCGCCAATATTTGACCGTCCGGGCTAAAAACCACCGCATTCACATTGTCAGAATGACCCCTCAAAGTCCGCAGCAACTCACCACTCCGCAAATTCCAAAGCTTAATCGTATTATCAGCCCCGCCGCAGCTAGCAATTACCAGGCGCTTCGGATTAATCGCCACCGAATTCACCTCCATAGAATGTCCCGGAAAAGTACACAGCAAATCACCGGTGTGCAAATTCCAAAACTTAATGGTTTCGTCTGAACTGCCGCTGACCAACATTTTTCCGTCATAGCTAATAGCAACGGAATTTACGCGATCGGAATGTCCCGTCAGAGTGCCAATTAATTCCGCTGTTTCTAAATTCCAAATCTTAATAGTTTTATCCCAACTACCGCTAGCCAGAATTTTGCCATCAGGACTAATAGCCAGAGAATTCACAAACGATGAATGTCCCGGCAGCGTACACACACACCGCCATTTCTGATGTGTTAATTTGTGAGCTAATTCCTTTGCCCGTTTAGATGCCGCCTCCACTTCCTGTCTGCGTTTGAGTTCAGCTTCCTCCAAACGCTGGCGTTCCGCCTTAGCTTTCGCCTCTCGAAGCGCCAGCCGCCGCATCTCTCCCTTATAGACTATTCGCTGCTGCTCCTGAATTTCTTTAAGAGTTTCAATATACGGTTGGGCCCAATCTTTAGAAAACCATTCCTGAGCAAATTCCGCCTCTAATTTAAATAACTGAGGTTCGTGAGTAAAATCGATATTTAAATAATACAAATCAGCTAAAAAAGCCGCCAATAACTTGTGAATAGTCACAATTATTTGTCTAATAATCCGCAGACTCAGCTTTTTGTCTTTCCCCTCCGCCTCCAATTGGTGATAAACTTCTTCCCAATTCCAAGGCTGCATCGCCACTAGAGAAACGCTCTGATTGATGACTCCCCAAAAACCCACATGAAAATTAACTTCATAATCGCTGATATCACTGTAAAGTATAGCTGTAGGTACGGGAGACAACACTGTCTGCAACCGCTCCACATCAATATCAGAAATCGCTTTTTTGAAATAGTCTCCGTAAAACTGAACCGGGCACAACTCTCCATGGGGGGGGTAGTGTTGGTTCAAAAAAGCTCTTAACTTAGCCGGCAGCTCGATATTCAGATTGTGGCGGAACGAATCAGGGCAATCTTGGCTAATTTTTGCGGGAGCAACTAACAGCAGCAATCGGTGCTGCTGCTGCTGCAAAATCTGTTCAGTTTCCTGTCTGCTCAAATTAGAAAACCAGTTGTCCCTGTCCCAAATAGTTTGAATTTCGCTCAGCTTAACTCGAATTGCTTCTGATTGAAACTCCCGCATTAAGTCGCGGCAAAGCCGGCTAATTGCCCGCTTATCTCTTACTTCTTGTGCCTTAATTCGATTAGCCCGTTCTTCCTTTACCCTTTCTTCTGCGCCGGCGAGGGCGATTAATTCTTGTTCTCTGGCCTGCTGCCGCTGCAAATATCGCACTTGGGCTTTAATCCAGCGCGGGTCTTTTTTGATTTGCTGGTTCAAAGCTGAAGAACCAGACGGCTCAATTTCTGCATACCGTTCGTTGACAGCGCTTGCTCCCAATCTTTCTCCCAATTCAGAGGCTACAGGCTTCAACAGTTCAATTAGGGTGTCTGAGACTGGGCGGGGTAAGGACATACCAGTTAAAACTTTTTCTTAGTTAAGGGCGATCGCGCGAGTCAGGCATATCTCGCTGGGGCGGCGACTCTTGGCAGGGCTATTACATTTGGGCGATCGGCCGATGGTAATCGTAGGGTGTATCGTGCAGCCGCGCAAGTTGAGCACCTTAACTCAATAATAGTATTTATACGCTTTACATTTTACCCCAAATCTGGATCGAAAGCACCGAGGGAAAAGACATCAGAATATGCGATCGACCCTGAGTTCCTCCAATTCTTTTTTTTTGTTGCCTTTTGACTCGCTCTTGTCTATAATCGTACTTCACAACCATAATTACGGTATTCCGACCCAATAACCGTACTTTCTCTAGAGGAACAAATATAATGAGTCCGTGGCAACGCCTAAATCAACACCTTCGCTGGCGACAACAGTCATCAGCCAGCACAAATCAATCATTTACTGCCCTGAAAAGATTTGTGTCCCTATTTTTAGTCGGAATAACATTAAGTCTGGCCGTTGCATCCTGCGGCCAGGGAACCACCAACAACCCCGCCGCCACTCCAGGAGGTACTACTGCAGGCGGTGCTAGCCCAGCAGCCAACAAAGGCAACGTAGAATTAACCCTAGTATCCTTCGCCGTCACCAAAGCCGCCCACGAAGCGATAATTCCCAAATTTGTAGAACAGTGGCAAAAAGAAAAAGGTCAAACCGTCACCTTCAACCAAAGCTACGGCGGTTCCGGTTCGCAAACTCGGGCCGTAATTGATGGTTTAGAAGCAGACATCGTACACCTAGCCCTCGCCCTCGACACCGCAAAAATCGAAAAAGCCGGACTAATTCAACCTGGGTGGGAAAAAGAAGTTCCCAACGAAGGCATAGTCAGCAAATCGGTAGGAGCAATAGTTACCCGCGAAGGCAATCCCAAAGGCATCACAACCTGGGAAGATTTAAGCAAAGACGGAGTAAAAGTGATTACTGCCGATCCCAAAACATCAGGCGTTGCCCGTTGGAATTTCCTCGCACTTTGGGGCTCGGTTGTTAAAACCGGAGGAGACGAAACCAAAGCATTAGACTTGACTACTAAAGTCTACAAAAACGTCCCGATTCTGACTAAAGATGCCCGCGAAGCCACTGATGTATTTTTCAAACAAGGGCAAGGCGACGCCTTAATTAACTACGAAAACGAGATTCTTCTGGCAGGTGAGAAAGGCGAAAAACCGACTTATACTATTCCCGAAGTCAATGTTTCGATCGACAATCCGATCGCCATCGTCGATAAAAACGTTGATAAACACGGTACTCGCGAAGTCGCCGAAGCATTTGTCAAGTTTCTCTACACCCCAGAAGCTCAGCGAGAATTTGCCAAAGTAGGCTTCCGCCCAGTAGATGCGACAGTAGCGGCGGAACCAGAATTTGTCAAAAAATATGCCCCCATCAAAACCCTATTTACAGCTCAAGACTTAGGAGGTTGGGGAGATATTCAGCAGAAATTCTTCGATGACGGAGCTGTTTTTGACAAAATCCAAGGTTCAATTAAACAGTAAAAAAACAGAAGGCTCAGCTCCCCGACTTCCTCGAAGTTGTCGGGGAGCTAAAAGATTCACTATTCTTGGCAACTCAAAACTATTCACCTATGGCTGTATCATCTCCAACCAGCAACCATGAGTCTCCGATCGACAATATCAAAAAGGCGATCGGCAAAATAACATTACCTTGGGGAATCACCCTAGGCTACCTCAGCTTAATGCTATTGCTCCCAGTTGCAGCAATGCTGCTGAAAGCCAGCACAGCAAACCCCGCCGAATTTTGGGCAATTGCCACCAGTCCGATCGCTCTTTCCGCCTACGATGTCACCTTCTTTACGGCCTTAATGGCGGCATTAATTAACGGAGTATTCGGCACATTAATTGCCTGGGTATTAGTCCGCTACGACTTTCCCTTAAAACGGGTTGTCGATGCAGCAGTCGATTTACCTTTTGCACTGCCCACCTCCGTCGCGGGTTTAACTCTCGCCACAGTTTACAGCGATAACGGCTGGATCGGCGGGCTGTTTGCACCCTTGGGAATCAAGATATCATTTACTCGCTTGGGCGTAGGAATAGCGATGATCTTTATTTCCTTGCCCTTTATCGTGCGGACTGTACAGCCAGTTTTAAACGAGATGGAAAAAGACATCGAAGAAGCAGCTTGGTGCTTGGGTGCTTCTCAATTTCAAACTTTCTGGCGAGTAGTTTTGCCACCGCTATTTCCGTCTATTTTAACCGGAGTTGCACTCGGGTTTTCGCGAGCGGTTGGCGAGTATGGCTCTACTGTAATTGTAGCTTCTAACATACCCTTCAAAGATTTAATCGCTCCAGTATTAATTTTTCAAAGATTAGAACAGTACGACTATGCAGGAGCAACAGTTATCGGCACTATCCTGTTAGGTATTTCCCTAGCAATGCTGTTCGCAATTAATCTATTACAAGCATGGAGAAGACGCTATGACGGCTAATATCAATTCACCTGCTGATTACAAATTTCCGCCTGCGGGTTCTAGTCGGAGTCAGGAGAAAGCCTGGGTAAAACCAACTTTAATCGGAATTGCGAGCGCCTATCTTGCTCTCGTCTTATTCATCCCCATGCTCAACGTTTTTTACCAAGCTTTCCGAAAAGGATTTGAGCCATTTCTTTCTAACTTAACCTCGCCCGATTTTCTGCATGCAGCCCAACTTACCCTGATAATTTCTCTGATAGTTGTGCCTGTAAATACAGTTTTCGGTTTGTGTGCAGCCTGGGTAATTGGTCGCAATAAATTTCCCGGGCGCACGCTATTAATCAGCATTTTAGACGTGCCGTTTGCCATATCACCCGTAGTTGCAGGTTTAATGATTGTACTGCTTTACGGTCGCGTGGGATGGTTCGGGCCGTGGCTGGAGGGGGCCAATATCAAGGTTATTTTTGCCTTCCCTGGAATGGTGCTGGCTACTGCTTTTGTTACCTTGCCTTTTGTGGCCCGCGAAGTAATTCCTGTTTTGGAAGAAGTCGGTACAGATCAAGAAGAGGCAGCTAAAACTTTGGGAGCAAATGACTGGCAAATTTTCTGGAATGTCACGCTTCCCAGTATTCGCTGGGGATTGCTTTACGGAGTAATTTTGACCAATGCTAGAGCAATGGGAGAATTTGGAGCCGTCTCTGTGGTATCGGGAAATATTGCTAAAAAAACGCAAACTTTGCCTTTGTTTGTAGAGGATGCTTACAAGCAGTACGCGACGCAAGCCGCATTTTCAGCGGCGGTAGTTCTAGGTTTTTTAGGAGTTATTACCCTCGTGCTTAAGGAGATTTTGGAACGAAAAACTAGCATTAAGGAGGTTGAAGAATAATCATCAGTCATTAGGCTGTAGGCTAGACGCAGTTGTTAGTCATTAGTAGTGTGCGTGGCTATCGACAATCTGCTTGGAACATCGAAAATTTCGCTGATCCGCACTCTACAAGATATTGGTGCAAAATGTAAACTCAAACAAACATTAGGAGGCCCAAATGTTAGCTCACAACACTAGCGAATCTGAATTTGAGGCGATCGGCAATTTTCACAGAACCCAAGAATCAGATATTCCCAAATCTGATAGTGGTGACAGCAGACCAACTCAAACCCGCATTCGCATTCGTGTTCCTAAAGAGTACCATCAGGAACCTGTGATATCTAACTTGATTTCTGAATACGGTTTGACGGTGAATTTTAATGCAGCTTTGTTAGGTGTCAAAACTTTAGATGATGGCTGGTTTGATTTGGAACTTAATGGTACAAGTAAACAGATTGAAAGCGCTCTGCTTTATCTCAATGATTTAGATGTGGAAATCTGGAGCAATTCCAATAATCCCGATGAAGAAACTTGGTAATTAGTGAGTCTTGCACGCACCCTAGTGGAAGAGGACTTAATATTCTGGACTGCGACGCCAAATTTTCTTTCTTCGAGCCGGTTTATTGAGTCTAATAGTCTCCAGGAATGTTAGTCATGAGCCAGCATATCTATTCCGGTAAAATAACCGTTATCAAGCTTCTAGTGAGGAATGCAAGCCTTCATAAAACTCAGAGGACTTGCATTCCTCCCTACCAAGCAATTTGATTGGGGTGGTTTGATCGCACATACCGATAATTCAGCAGCTAACAACTACCAAATAACAGCAGCTTACAGCTAATAACTGTGACTGATGACTCTTGACTAACAAATATTGATCGCCCTCGGTTCATTATTCGATTGACAATTTTTATAAAATCTGGTATTTTCTCCATCTCTGGCATATCAATAAACAGCGCGCAAGTCTTCTCCAACATTGTTGTAACAGCCGGAACAATATCCCCCTTTAAAACTTCTAAACAATCAAACTAACTCAGTTAGGGCAGGGGAGCATAAAAAAAGGTTTTTGTCAATATTAAATTTAGGTCAAAGTTAGGTTAGGTGAAATTAGGGGCGATCGACTCTCATCCGCACTCACCGGAAAAAGCTCGATCGCTGCTGCGGTTGCTTTGTGCTATGAATTTGATGTGTGCGTGTACCAGGAGAATTTAAACGTGGAACTCTATAAAGAACCGAAACACCAGATAGTTTTTGCAGATTCACAAGTTAAAGATTGCGAAAGTTTAACAGAAACGGTCACTCCCGATACAGAAATTGTTATTCTGAAAGGCGATCGCGACGGCATCGAGCAAATCGCCGAAACACTTAAACAGCGGCAAAACATTGCAGCCGTCCACATTTTGTCTCACGGCGCAGCAGCCAGCTTGCAACTGGGAGCAACAGAACTAAATCTCAGCAACATTGAAAGCTACCGCAATTATTTAGAAACATGGTTTGCTTTGCCAGCAGCCGAGGCAAACTCTAACTCTCCAATTACAGCTAAACCCGAAATTCTGCTTTACGGTTGCAACGTCGCCGCCACAGAAGCAGGTGTGGCTTTCGTGGAAAGGCTGAGCCAGCTCACGGGAGCAAATATTGCCGCTTCCGACAACTTGACAGGGAATGCTGCGTTGGGTGGAGACTGGGAACTCGAAGTAACTACGGGAAATATTGAAACACCTTTGGCATTTTCTGCGGAGGCGAGGGAAGCTTACAGTGGCGTACTGGCTGACTTGAACCAAACGACTGGCGACTTTAACGGACTGGTAAATGCCATAAATGTTGCCAACATCAACAGTGGCATTGACACGATCACTCTCACTGCCGATATTACCCTCGCAGGGCAATTGCCGAGAATTACCGACACCACCACTATTGTTGGCGGTGGTTTCAAGATCAGCGGCAATAACAACCGTGCCTTCGTAGTTGATAACACAACATTTAACATCTCAAACCTCACCATTGATTCCGCAAAAGCAGTAGGCAACGCAGGAACCACCGGTGGTGGTGGCGCTGCAGGCTTAGGTGGCGCACTTTTTATCAACAACGGTACAGTCACAGTTGACAGAGTTACTTTTTCTAATAACTCTGCCGTTGGCGGTGCAGGTGTGGCTGGGAATGGTGGCAAGGGTGGTAGCGCGGATCTGGCTACTGTCTTTGGAGGCACAGCAGGGACAAATGGTAGAAATGGTAGAAATGGTCTAGCAAGTAATGGCGCTGCCGGTGGGGTTGGCGAAGATGGCGAGGCTGGCGGTACTGGTAATGCTGGCGGTACTGGCGGTATTGGCGGCACTGGCGGTACTGGTGTTGGCGGCACAAACGGTGGTGCTGGTGGTATTGGTGGTGCTGGTGGTGCTGGTAGCGTTGTCGGTAGTGGCGGCGGTGGTGGTGGTGCCGGTGGCGTTGGCGGTCCTGCTGGTACTGGTACTCAAGGTAATGGTGGCAATGGCGGTGCTGGCGGTGCTGGCACCTTTGGTGGTGGCGGTGGTGCTGGCGGTACTTTTGGTACAGGTGCGGCGCCTGGTGCTATCGGCGCTGGCGGCATTGGCGGCTTCGGCGGCGGTGGCGGTAGTGGCAATGGTGCAAGCGCAGGGGGCAATTTTGGCGGTGCAGGTGCTATTGGCTTTGGTGGCGGCGGTGCAGGTTTAGGCGGCGCGATTTTTGTTGGCGGTGGCACTTTGACCATGACCAACAGCACCTTATATAGCAACACTGTTACGGGTGGCAATGCTGGTGATGTTGCAGCAGGTGCGGGTACAGCCGCAGGTGGTGCAATTTTCGTCAACTTAGGTGCTACAGCTACCCTCACTAACAACACGATCGCTTATAACTCTGCAACAGCCGCCACAGTTGGCACACCGGCTAGTCTGATTGCTAATGCCGGAGGAATTTACAACAACGGCGGTACAGTTACAGTCAAAAACACGATCGTTGCTGGCAACGTTGCTACTACCGACACTGATGTTACAGGGACATTCACAGGAAATAACAACCTGGTTGGGGTTCTCGGCACTAGCACTGGTTTCGCAGGTCAGGCATTAGCGGTTCCTTTGGCAAATGTATTAGCTCCAGCCGCCTCTGCCGGACTCAACGGTGCAACTACCGGCCCGTTCACCATTGCCCTAGTTGACAACAGCCCCGTTACTACTAGCAGCAACCCTGCAATTGGTGGGGGCGACCCGACAATAACGGCAGTGGGCGCGACAGCTTTTGACCAACGCGGTACTGGCTTTCCTCGAAAAATTGACAATACTCTTGTCAGCAAACCGAATATTGACATCGGTGCTTACGAGTACGGGCCCGTGGTCGTGGGTCAGAAATTCAACGACCTTAACGGGGATAGCCTGCAAGGTGCCGCGGCAACTGAACCAGGTCTAGGCGGCTGGACTATTACCGCAGGTACGAAGACTAATGTAACATCTGCCGTTGCTGCCACTCTGGGCCAATACACTCTCACGGATACTAAGGCCAATACAGCGATCGCAGAAACGTTACAAACCGATTGGGTGCAGACTTTGGCACCAACGGTGACGACTGGTACTGCTGATGTTACCGGTGCTAACTTCGGTAATTTCCAGAAAACATCGATCGCGGGCAAAACCTACACCGATGTCGCCGGCAACAAAGTCCTAGACATTGCCACCGACACCACATTCAACGGCGTCACGGTCACTTTATACAAAGACGCCAACAACAACAACACGCTAGAAGTCGGCACAGATACGGTTGTGGGCGCGCCGGTAACGACTGCAGGAGCCGGAGATTACACATTCTCGGATATCGGCCCCGGCAATTACCTGATACAAGCCACTGCTCCAGCCAACTCCAGCATCTCTTTCCCCGCTACCCCAATTCTAGTTAGTGCCCAAAGCGGTACTCCCGTCACCGGTCAAAACTTCGGCATTTTCCAAAACATCACCGTTAGTGGCACCAAATTCACCGACCTCACAGGCAACGGCTTCTCTGCTGACGACACCCCCCTCAACGGCACTATCGTTCGCTTGTTTAAAGACACTAACGATAACAGCACTTTAGATAGCGGTGACGCGGAAATCGCCTTTCAAGGTACCGGAACAGCGCCAGCGGCTCCTGGGACGTATAGCTTTGCCAACGTCGGCTCGGGTCGGCACTTTGTGAGAGAGGACGTGCCGACGGGATTCTCACAAACCGCCGGCCCGGCTTTTTATACAATTAACCCGGTCAGTGGCACCCCCATTACGGCTCAAGACTTCGGCAACCTCCAACTAGGCAAAATCGGCGGGATCAAATTTAATGACCTCAACAAAAATGGCACTCAAGATTTGCCAGCAGAACAACCTCTAGGAGGCTGGACAATTTACTTGGATGCCAACAACAACGGCGTGCAAGACGCAGTACCAGCCGAAACAGGCACCAACGCCGCCGTCACCGATGTCGCCGGTAAGTACCAGTTCACCAACTTGCCAGCCGGCACTTATACAGTGCGGGAAGTGCCACAAACAGGGTGGACGCAAACTGTGCCCCCCGTCAATGCAGCCACGCCTACTCTTTCCGGCGCGTTTACGATCGCCGTCACCAGTGGCACCGACTCCCAAAACAACAATTTCGGCAACTTCAAGCCCAACTCGATTAGTGGTCTGAAGTTCAATGACCTCAACAACAACCGGGTACAAGATACCGGGGAACTAGGGCTTGCCAACTGGCAATTCTTCCTCGATACCAACGATAACGGCACTCTCGACACCGGGGAACCGAACACCCTCACCGATGCCGCCGGTAACTACCAATTCCTTGATTTGTCAGCAGGAACCTACAAGGTGCGGGAAGTCTTGCAGCCTACTTGGACGCAAACTACCCCCGACCCGGATGACATCACTGTCACCAGCGGTCAAGACATCGCTAATATCAACTTCGGCAACTTCCAGTCGAGCACTATTAGCGGTCAAAAATTCAATGACCTCAACAACAACGGCGTTAAGGATGCCGGAGAATTGGGGCTAGGTAACTGGCAAATATTCCTCGATAGTATCACTCCGGATGGATTGTTTCAGCAGGGCGAACCGACTACCATCACTGATTCAGCGGGCAACTACACTCTCCGAGATATACCCGCAGGTACTTACCAGGTAAGGGAAGTCCAGCAAAATGGCTGGACGCAGACGACCCCCAACCCCGCCCCCGTTACGGTTAATCCCTCTGATAACGTCACAGGCATTGACTTCGGCAACTTCCTGCCGCAACCCGGGGCGATCCAAGGTCTGAAGTTCCAAGACACTAACAACAATGGCACTCAGGATGCTGGAGAAGCGGGTTTACCCAATTTCCAAATTCAGTTAACCAATGTCGTAGCTGGAACTGCTCCTGATCCTGTTACTACTACCACAGACAACAGTGGCAACTACCTGTTCGCGAACCTAACGCCGGGAACCTACCGCATCAGGGAAGTCAACCAACCTGGGTTCACCCAAAGCACACCCCAACCCGCCGACATCGCCCTAACTTCAGGCGCTATTGTCACCGGCATCAACTTCGGCAACTTCCCAGCGCCGACGCCGACGCCGACGCCGCCGCCGACGCCGACGCCGCCACCACCGCCACCTGTACCGACGCCGACGCCTGCACCTGCACCGACCCCTGCACCTGCACCGACGCCGACGCCTGCACCTGTACCGACGCCGACGCCTGCACCTG